>JBIJCR010000078.1:0-11147 GCA_044344595.1 Terrimicrobiaceae bacterium | reverse complement strand
GAGAACACAGAGGATGATCTGTTTATGATGCGATGCGTTTGAAATGATTTGTGCGATATCAAACAAAAGCCAAAGCCTTTCCTGTCAATTCTCTCCATCCTGCCCTCCTGTCTAAAAATCCGTTTTCGGGTTCAATCGCGAGCCACTGGCAAATACGGTCACATCCAAACTGCCGCTCTGTACCAGAGGAATTCCCTAGCTGCAAAAAAAACAAGATTTCACTATGAAAAAGCTATTTTGAGACATGAAACAAGCCCGACTGACTGTTTGTTTGAGTCACAAATTTTTCTGACAATCCTCCGAAAGTTTTGCCGCCTCTTCAGACAATAAAGGGAGAGCGCTGCAGCGCGGGCAAAGGAGCGAAAGAAATGCCATTGCCAAGCCTTGAGGACTTAAGACGCCGACTAAGTAGTCGGCGAAGTGTAACAAGCTTGGCTAACGCAATAAACCCACAATCAATCCCACAGTTGTGCCATAGATCATATGAGCACCTAACTGGGCCAAGCCGGTGGCAGGGCCTCGTTCGTGGTATCGTTCCTCCGGGTGGTGTTCCATGATCAAAATCGACACCAGCAACATGGCTATGACGCCATGGATACTGCCGAGCAAGAGACCTGTGAGGGCATTAAACGGCAGCGAGGAAAGACTCAAAAATGCGGAGTAAACGAATGCGAAGCCGATACCCATGGCTATGTGAATGGCCAAGCCTACAGGGAAAGCCGATCGATTGCTTGAACCCACGACCAACGACCCTCCCGCGCGAATGACATCCACATGAGCCCGCCCCAGCCAGCGCGGCACAAGAAGAAAGAGTGTCATAGCCACAGTCCCAGCTAGGCCGCCCGACAGCAACATTATGGAATTTTTCATGCATCAAGATCGGATGAAGAAAGCCGTTTGAACATGGGGTAATCGCCCATCGATATCAACCATGTCAGAAGCTTGTAATGATCAAAGAGTCCGTGTCGTCAACCAGCTTAAGCTCTATACGAGTAGAAGTTTGTAAAAATTATCAGGGAAAGACCCCATTGGCAGGCCATGGACTGCGTGCCCATATTTGCCATGCAGAAATCAACACAATGAAAACTCTAAAATCTCTCACACTCGCAGCATCCTTGGGGGCGATCTTCATGTCATCCGCTTTGGCTCTTCCATCATGGAAAGGCGGGTCGGCGTTGGAAATCATCCAAAAGAAATCAGATGTCGAGAAGCTCGAACCAAAATCCCAACTCGTCCTTGTCTGCAAGTCGTCGAACACCATCACAATCATTGATATCAAAAACGAAAAACAAGCTCGGAAATTGTTTGCTGAAGGTACGATGATCGAGTGCAAAGATTGTAAAAAACACTACAAAGTGGTCTGGAAAAATTCCCCAGGGAAGACCAGTAGCCCTGAACTCAAAATGGACATCGTCAATGCCAAAGGAGAATCCTGCATGTTTCTTGCCAGGGTGAAATAGTCCGCATCTAAAAAAACTCGCTTCCGACGGCGCCGCCGCGATGTCGGGTACGGGCTATGGCCAACAAAGATCGACCATGCGCATTGCCATATCCGGATCCCATTCTTTGGCGAAATCGACTGTTGTCAACGAATGGGTTGCAAAAAATCACGGTTGGCGGCGACTCGGCAGGGGCCAATCTGGCTGCGGCGCTATGGTTTTTTTGCCATGGCCGAGGCGAGGGTCTTCCAGATAAGTTGATGCTGAACTGTGGCGTGTTGGACCTCGAACTCGAGAAACACGCCTCCATGAGGCGCTCGGGGATGGATCATCCCTACAATGGCCTCGAACTTCTGGCCTTCCAGCGAGCCATTTATGCCCCCGACCAGGAACTATGGACGGATCCCTGCGCGAGTCCGGCCCATGGCGATCTCGGGAGCCTACCTCAGACCCTTGTCATCGCGGGAGAAGATGACACCCTCTGTGACGATGGTATCGACTTCACCAACCGGGCCCGCAAGACACGTATTGGACAAATCTAAATCTCAAATATGAGTTACGATTGGTCTTCGATTTTGAAATCCCGGAGGTCGAGTTGGAAAAGCTCAGCGGGAAGTGTGGGGTTCTGCTCGATGCGGGTGAATTCGGTCGAAACCTCACTGCCGTCGCGGAAGGTCATTTCAAAGAGGGAAACGGCCCCGCTGGCCGGATCAAAGAGGATGCGGAGCGACTTGAGACCTTCGGCGAGGCGGGGGTCCTTGGGGATAACACGAAGGTCCATGCGGCCACTGTCGTCCTTGAGGGAAACGACTTCAAATCTGCGCTGAAACTCATCGAGCGAAATGGCGATGGGCATTGGGAGTTCCTGCATGGCACGGGCAGCGGAGGAGGATGCGGTGAATCTGCGTGCGAGGGATTTTTTGGGTTCGATCACGAGAAAATCCTTCGGCGACTTGAGCACGAGCAATTCAGCTGGATCTCCGACTTGCCAGCGGAAGCGCCCCTCGGTGCCGAACCAGACGGTACCGGATTTTTTCAGCGGAATACGGAGAGCGGGGAGGCGGCGGGTCTGGATAAAATCGGCACGCAGCGAGCGGATGGCAGCTTGTTTGGAAATCCAATCGCTGAGGATTGTCTGGGTATCCTCAGCGCGGATGGGCGCAGTGAGGAGGAGCAAAAAAAGAGGAATAAGGCACTTCATTGGCGTTTGATTTTACCGCTTGGCGTCTGCGGGATGCCTTCCACAAAATGAATCTCGACGGGAACTTTGTGGGCGGACAATTCGAGGCGGCAAAGCTTGAGCAGATCGAGGCGGGGCGGAGCTTGGACGCCAGCGGCCATGACAACCTCCGCGATCGGAACCATGCCGAAATCCGGATGCGAGCGTGCGAAGACACGGCTGAGTTCGACAGCGGGGTGGGTGTTGAGAACGGCTTCCACCTCATCGGGGAAGAACTTCATTCCGCCAATCGAAATAGCCGTGCTGGTGCGGCCAAGGAGGGTGATAAAACCCTCCGTATCGATTTCAGCAATATCGCCTGTGGAAAACCAACCCTCCTCATCCAGGATTTCTGAGCGTGGCTGCCAGGGAGAAAGATAGGCATCGAGGAATCCGGGACCACGCAGAAGAAGCTGGGAATCCTTGAGCTTGGCTTGAAAAGAAGACTGGGGAAGACCAATCGATGCAGGACGCAAATCGGGTGCGGGAAAATTCAGGCATGGGAGACCGACTTCAATGATGCCGAGTGCTTGGGATGGAAATATGCCGAACTTTTGGAAAATTTTCTCTGCGGTGGATGGAGCCAATGCCGCCGTGGTGGAGACAGCGAGTCGCCAGTGAACATCGGCTGGGCCGTCACAGCCGGAGAGCATTTCGTAATGAAATGGTGCCGCATAGAGGACTGTGGCGCGGGTGCGCTTCGAAGCTTCGAGAAGATCGCCTGGCAGATTCGAAGGCGGCAGAACAATGCCGGCACCGCTCCAGAGGTAGAGCATGATCGAGACAGCAAAGTGGTGCGACATGGGAAGCACCCAGAGGATGCGGTCGGCAGGCGTGATGCCGAGACCGTCGTTTGCAGCTGTGATCCGATCCAGCAGGGTTTGATGGGAAAGCGTGATGCCCTTGGCATGGCCAGTGGTGCCGGAAGTGAATCGGATAAAGGCGGGGCGTATTTCCGCAAGCGGTTTGATCCACTCCGGAGATGGGGATGAATGGGCAAGCGACTCGATCAGCACGCAGTCGGCGGCGATTTGCTTCACGATGACATCGAGGCGAACTTCCTCAATGAGGCGTCCCCGCTCGGAAGCGGAAAGCTCGGGAGCGATAGGGACAAAGCACCCGCCAGCCCGCAGGATGCCGAGGGCGTGTGCGATATAATCCACCCCATCGGGACATTGGAGACCGACACGCGGGCAAGGTAGGGACTCGATCAGCGGCCGCAGGCGCCCCGCAATCGCGGCGCTTTTTTGATCGAGAGCGGCGTAGGTTGTTTCTTGCCCGTCGTGAAAAACGGCCACCGCGTTGGGATCGGCTTTTTTAAAAATCTCCTCGGCAATATTCATCTCAAAATGCGGCCGCCGCCCTCCCTGCCGCCTCACCCGTGGCGAGGCATGTACCGGTGACGCGGATCGATGCCTGCGCTTCGTGGGTGCAGGAGATGCAGCGGCCGGCTACGAGGAGATTCTCAAAGGTTCGCGAGCGCAAGCAGTCGAGCGAAATGCCGGCGGCACGGTTCTCCTCGGGAAACCGGAACCGGGGACCCTTGGCGTTCTCACGAAGTTCCAATGGCCAACAGGCGAGTGCGATGGAGTTTTCAACCTGCCTGCCTTGGAGGATGTCCTCCTCCGTGAGACAGGCCAGACCGCTCAGGCGTCGGCTCTCACGAATGCCTGCCTGCGCGGGCGTGCATGTGATGCGCGCATTTTCAAAACCTTCGGCATGAGCCCGCAGATAGCGAATGATTTCAAACGAAACGCGGCGTCCGCAGGCCTCAACGCGAGTGAGGCACTCTGGCGAACAGGGGTCGTATGGATCAGCCTGCAAATCGATTGTTGCCCAGATTTCGTTTTGGCTCACACCATGGCGGAAAGCCACGCCCAGGGCTTCGGGGGAAAGCTGACTTGATGCCACGGCGCCGCTGATGAGATGGGCAAGCCTGAGGCGGGCATCACCAGCCAGAGCGGTTTCGTGTGCGCCACCGATTCCAAAAATATAGGCCGGACGTTGAAGTCGATCTGCTGGCGCACACTCAAAAGCGGCACCTGCAAGCGCACCGGCTTCGGCATCGCCCGAGGCATCGATGAGGGATTTCACTTCAACTTCAAAGACATTCCCTCGCGACTGAAATTGCGCAGCTTGGATTTTACCTGAACCTGAGTCGATGCATGTGAGGTCTGTATGAAGAAGAACGGTCAGGTTTGGAGTACGGCGGGTGATGTCATCCACCACGGCTGCGAGGGCAACGGGTTGATGCGGGAGGACGTCGAGTTTTCCCATTCGCACCGGCCCTGAGGCAGCTCCTGCTCGGATGAGACTCTCGGCCAACTCACGCGGGAAGCCCTCATTGGCGTAGGTCAAAGGCTGGGCGTCGTCATTTCTCAGGAGGTAAAGGCCGCAGAGCGTGTGCACGAGGGCATTGGATGCCATGCCACCGAGAGCGTTTCGGCGCTCCACGAGCAGCGTCCTAGCCCCGGCCCGTGCGGCTGACACAGCGGCGGCAATCCCTGCTGTGCCTCCGCCCACGACCAGAATGTCGAATTTTTCCGGGGAACTCACAGCATGGAATTACTCAGCCGGAATGAGTGCGGCGATCTTTTGCACGGTGGAAAAATTCTCACGGTTCACTTGCGATACAGGAATACGACATCCGAAAGCCGTTTCGACATGGATGAGAAGGCGCATGATCGACATGGAATCCAAGCCGGCTTCGAAGAGGTCATCGGTGCATTTGAAATCCGGCTTGAGCTCGAGAATGTCGTCGGAAAAAATGCCGAGAAGACGAGCTTCTTTTTTTGCGATGGCGTCTGGTGTTTCACCCATAGGCGCGGGGCTTAAAGAATGCCCAGCCGCTGGCAGATTTCGCGAGTGGCGGTGGATTGGTTGAGCGTGTAGAGGTGGATGCCAGCCACGCCTTGATCAAGGAGGTCGGCGCATTGCTCGGTAGCGTAGTGGAGGCCGATCTGGCGGAATGCCTCGCTGGAATCGCCGGCGCGTTGCAAAGCCTTGAGAAGACGGGCGGGAAAACGGGCGCCACCTGCGAGTTCGGCCATTCGGCGCATCGAGGACTGGCTGGTCACAGGCATGATGCCCGCGATGATCGGGGCATTGATTCCAGCCAGCGCACATCGCTCGCGGAAGTCGTAGAAATCGTGGTTGTCGAAAAAAAGCTGGGTGCAGATGTAATCCGCTCCGGCGTCCACCTTGGCCTTGAGGTAGTCCATTTCCAACAGGCGGTTTGGCGTGGCAGGGTGCCCTTCTGGAAAACCGGCGACACCGATTCCAAAACCGCGCGGATCGGGATGTCCGCTGAAACTTTTGACAAAACGCACAAGATCCACGGCCTGCGGAAATGTGTCCCCCGCATGGTTGTAATCCGGTTTGTCTCGCGGGGGATCGCCTCGAAGAGCGAGAATATTGCTCACTCCGGCGGCAGCGTAGCGCTCGAGGATGGCCGTGATCTCTTCGCTGGTATGACCCACGCAAGTCAGATGCGGCACCGGGTCCAGCGTCGTGGTCGTCTTCAGGCGCAGAACCAGATCGTGCGTGAGCTCACGGGTGGAACCGCCAGCGCCGTAGGTCACGCTGACAAAGTTCGGATAGATTTTTTCCAGCTCTCGGATTGTGTCGTAGAGAGCATTCTGTGCCTCGGCGGTCTTCGGTGGGAAAAACTCGAACGATACGGTCGGCTTTCCCGGTTTGAGAATGTCGAGGATGTGCATGGAGAAGAGTTTTAAGTTTTAGGTATTAATTTTGAAGTTTTTTCGGTCTGGAATTCTTTTTTGCAGACACCGTTGCTCATGCGCTGAGCCTGGTTCGTATCGCTCAGCACCTTCGCGAAGCGAATGCTGAAGGCATAACCCATGCCAACAATGCACGATTGGATCAAATCAACAATGGGTGCAGTCGGAGGGCTCGTGCCTCGCATCCTCTACACCCTTTCACGTTCGGCTTTTTTCAATGAGGTGAAGATGCACCAGCAATTGCTGCTAGAGTGGCGAGGCCGCCCAAAAAGAGAAAGAAAAATCCTCCTCCCATCATGCTGAGTATTCCAAAAATCATTGAGGTAACGGCTAATCCCGAAGTGCTTCTTGGTGTTAGAGGTGCAGTGCCTTGGTAGTGCTCTACATGAACGGGTTGTTGTTCGTTTATATTTTCCATATGTGGGTTGGTTGGGTTGTGTGAATGAATTATAGCCGAACGTCACGGCTGTGGCGCGGGTTTTCCATCGCCACCACCGCTTAGTTCGGCTTTGATTCCTAACCCATTGAGGATGGCCGGTGTAATCACCTGAGTGCAACCTTCGGGTCCTGGGTGAATACCGTCGGGTACATACTTGTCGAAAAGGGCTCTGTCCTTTTCCATGATTCTTTCCCAGTTGCCATAGTGGTCGATGAGTTTCAGCTTCCGCTCTTTCGCCACATCCCGATACATTTGGTAGTAGTCTTTTATCATTGGGCGCGGGTCAAGATGGACCCCGATAGGCGGATTCATGGTCATTAAAATGATTTCCGTTTCCGACTTCGAAGCCAAGATGCGATCGATCATGTTGGTGAGGTTGATTCGGGCCTCTGCCACTGAGGTTTTGTATTCCAAAAAGGCATCATTGATTGCGAACTCGATTAGAATCGTGTCCGGTTTCTTCTCAATCACACGTGTGTCCAAGTTGTCTAATCCCCACTTTGACCACATTCCACCCTTACCGCTATTGATGAGTGTTGCCTGCCCTGGGTATCGCTCATTCAAGGCCTTCTGCAATTGGCCCACCCACGCGCCGCCGGCGGTAAGGCTCGTCCCGTAGACGACCAGTGTTTGCTGCATTCCAGCATTCAGATTGCTGACGAAATTACTGCGATCTTCCGCAAAGACGTTGTTCGCCAGAGCCAGGATTGCCAATGTCATTACAAAACGTTCCATATTCATTTCCTTCTTTGTGCCGAACGTAGAGCGCATGCACCCCAGCTAGCGGGGCGCCACGTCGCTCACTGGTTTGAGGTTGTAGTTACGGATAATCATCGGGAAGAACCGGCTAGCTGGGGTGCATGCGCTCTACGTTCGGCTTAAAGTTTATGCGCGAGCAATAACCACGGCTGTTCCATAGCATAATACTTCTGTGGCTGACCCCTTACTGACGACTTCTGCGGCATCATATCGAACACCTACAACAGCATTAGCGCCAATCTGCGCAGCATGCTGCACCATCTCGTTATATGCCGTCTGCCGTGCTTGTTCACACATCTCAGTGTATGCACCAATACGCCCACCAATAATATTCTTCAATCCGCCAACTAAACCTTGAACAACAGTAGGAGCTCGAACAATGATTCCTCTGACCATTCCTTTGTATTCAACGATTGAGTAACCTTCGACTGTAAATGTGGTTGTTACTATCATGAATTTGTTTTTTTGATTATTTTATTTGCCGAACGCTCAAGGTCAGCCGCCGAGCGGAGCGAGGTTGGCTGGTCCGATTTGTTCGGATTTTTCTGTTTTGATGCGCTCGCTCAACCAGACCTTGATAATCGACTGACGCGTCACGCCGATCAATGAAGCTTGTTTGTCGAGTTCGGAAATCATCCAATTTGGCATATCGACATTCACTCGCCGAGGTTCCAAGCCAGGGCGTGTAACCTTATCCCAGTCCAAAAACTGGCTGACATCCTCGCCTTTGTCGAAGCGGCGGTCGAATTCTTCAGCGGTTATGGTAGTGATCTGCTTCTTCATTTCTTGATCTCCTTACTGATATGATGCGGGTAATCCGGTCTCGCATCGTATAAATTGCCGTCCAAAGAACTCCGTCAAGCGAAGCAATGATTGCCTCCCTTGGTTCTGTTGTGGAACGGGCTGGGACAAGAAGACGCCGTTCATCCGACCAAAGCGCTTGTGCACAAACAAAATCAATACCATGCTTTTCTTGATTGCTTTGGCTTTTGGCAGGGTCATACTCGAACTCCACAAAAGGAGCATATCTATACCAAAAGAGAGGTCAAGGTTTTTTTATCGAACGCTCAAGCGCTGGCACCGCTGGTGCGGAGGTAAGAGTCGAGACGGGATAGCGGGTTAAAGTTACGGAAAGTATGGCCACCAGAGCAGCCCTAGCGGCTGTCCAGTCGCGCCATGTTCTCGCTCGATTAGTTGGTGCCTACCTGTAGGGCAATCATTTAAAGAACAATTCCTTGATAATGATAGCAACAACTCCGAGAAGCACTCCTAAACAACCTTTTTACAACCGGAAAGCTCGCGCTTCCACCAAGGCTTCTCCGCAAAAATCGGCTGACTGTCCCAATCACTCTGGGTGCCCCAATCTGCGCGAGACGAACAGGTTTCTCCCTCGTCGCCAGTCACAACTCCCCCAAGGTGAGGAGCGATAGACACCATATACTCAATGGTCCTCGGCCCCTCTGGATTCTTGGTGAATGCTGAACAATCTCCCGACGAATAGTGCAGAGCCAGGCTTTCGTCTCCGTCCAAAATGGCAGTGATGAAGCGTGTGTCTTCATCAACAAGTTTAATTCGGGGCGGCTCGCCAAAAAGTCCTTCCACTCTCGGGCTGTGATGCCTGCGTTTGGTTCAGGTCTACCGAGCGTGATGAGATACCCCATGACGAGTGGCGCGGTTAGTTGGACGAACGTAGAGTTCTCCTACGCCTGACCGAGGGCGAGGGTGGGACGCGGGGTTGAGGTTGTGGCGATCATGGCGGCTGGAACTGGAAGCGGGTCAGGCGTTAGGAGTGACGTCTTGTTCGCGTCGGTCAATTAGGAGGGCATAGACTTCATGGTCGAACCAGTCGTCATAAACACGTTCAGCACGACGGAGAGTGCCTTCATGGCTGAAGCCCAGTCTTCAGTCTTTCTGGAATGGCCCTGCTTCTAGAATTGTCGGTCGCACAACGGATATCGACCTTCTGCAACGAATAATAGCTCCTTCCGATCTCAATCAGATCACGGACAACTGTGGTCATGATCCCCCTGCCTGTGAACTCCTCTCCAAGCCAGTAGCCGATGTATCCAATCCCATTGATCCGGTCCAGGGAGTTGAATCCAGCCACTCCGGCTATTGAATCATCTGAAAATATGGTCACGTGCAGACTCTCGCCGCGTGCGAACCTTTGAACTTGAATTGCCAAGAACTGTCTTGTGTCATCAGGAGTCATCGTGCCGTCAAGCCACGGAAGCCACCGTCTGAGAAATAGGCGATTACGATCGGTCAGCGCGAATAGCTCATCCGCATACTGAGGTATCGAAAGACTGATCCGAAGCGAATCTGTGAGCACTCGTGAGAACATGATTTTCTTTCGCGAACGTCGAGCACATGCACCACTACCAGCGGCGGCGAGCGTCGATCACGGGGTTTGGGTTGTAATTACTGGAAATCATCGAAACTGAACGGCTGGTAGTGGTTGCATGATGCGCCTTGTTCGCTGCTTCTTTGTCCTCGCGGGTGATGAAGTAGATTCCGAATCCAATGGCTACCCATACAAGCATTCCAACAAGGCATGTGCATTCAGCTTTAAGTGCCTTGCCGTGTGCTCCTCGGTGCAGCCAGATGCTCCAATCCGTCCATCTATTCTTCTTTCGATTCGTTGAGTCGATTGATGTGAGGGGGGCAAGTCGAATCTGTCCGAGTGTCACGATCCAGAGCGCCATCGCCCCTGTGTAGTAGGCAAGCGTGTAGAAGATGATCTCGAACACTCCACGAAGCAGCACTTCGCCTATGAACTCACCGATGGGCATTTCTTTCTTCGCGAACGCTCAAGCTGAGCGACACGTGTGCTTGGCGCGAATCGTGCCCGAACGAAGTGAGGAAAAGCACGATTCGTGACAAGCATACGTGTTCGCTCTAGCGCTTCGTTAGGCTCATTTTTCATTTAGGCGTTTTTGTTCGCAGATCGATTCATCGAATACCGGAATATATCATTGCGCTTCAGCCATCCGCGTCTTGTCCAATATGCATTCGCGAGATCGTTTGTGACAAGAACATCTATATGGGTTTTGTGGATTCCGAGTCTATCTAATTCTTTTAGACACGCACTTATAAGCGTATTGGCGATTCCCTTTCCTCGATAGGCGGGCTCAACAATAACATGCTGAAGATACCCGCGTCGTCCGTCATGGCCACACATGGCACACCCGATAACACGGTCTTCGTCTTCGGCTAAAAAATTCAGATGTGGATTTCGGGATAAGTAGCGTTCGGTTGCTTCTCGGGAGTCTGCGTCTCGGATGGAAACTCCGGGAGTGCGCTGCATAAGGGCCAGCACGTCATCGTAGCGTTCAATCGTATAGGCTTTAATGTTCATTGTATTTCTGCCTAACGTATAGGCCATCCACGGCGGGGAAGGAAGCCCGAATTTAAGTTGGGACGTGGTATGAACCGAGGAGATCGGTTACAAAGTGACCGAGGACATGGGTTACACATAGACTGGGGAGTATGCCCTGGAAAAATGAGTTACCAATGGAACAGAAACAACGATTTATTAATTTGGCGCAAAG
>JBIJCR010000188.1:0-3099 GCA_044344595.1 Terrimicrobiaceae bacterium | reverse complement strand
CAGCAAAACCGAATTTTGGAAAGTAGTAGATTCCTATGTAAACAAAACATTGTTCGATAGAAAATCGGAAGGAGTATATATATCTAAATTTAAAGTCGGATTAGGATTATGAGTCGTTTAACTATTTGTATTGTAGATTATGGTGTGGGCAATACACACTCTGTTGCAAATGCCCTTTCGTTTCTTGATTATAAGGTAAAAATATCACAGCATTCAGACATTGTCCGTTCTGCCGATATCCTTATTTTACCCGGAGTTGGCGCGTTCGAAGTAGCCATTTCAAATTTAAAGTCTTCCGGCTTGCAAGAGTTGCTCCACGAACTGGTGATTGAAAAACAAAAGCCGATTTTGGGGATTTGTGTGGGTATGCAAATGATGGCTACCTATTCAGAAGAAAACGGGCACCATTCCGGATTAAACTGGATACCGGGTGCTGTTGTAAAACTGGATGAAAAATTCGGATTCCCGGTTCCGCATGTAGGATGGAATACTATTTCACCGGTGATACACGAGCCCTTGTTTACCACGGCCCATAACGAATCGCATTTTTATTTCGACCACAGTTTTTATTTCAAACCCGATGCCCAACACCATGTTGCTGCTACAGTAAACTATGGCCCATCTATTACCGCTGCCGTACAACATGAAAACATATGCGGAGTGCAGTTTCATCCCGAAAAAAGTCAAACTAACGGATTAAAATTATTTAGGTCGTTTGTAAACGGAATTCAACAATATGCTTAAGAAACGAATCATAGCCGTATTGCCGGTGTACAATGGAATTGTAGTGCAAAGTATCGGCTTCCATAAATACCTTCCGGTGGGTAAAGCTGAAATTGCCATAGAATTTTTGAATGCCTGGGGTATTGATGAAATTGTAGTTGCAGATATTACGGCTCGCAAAAACCAACGTGTTATACAACCCGGTTTTATAAAACAAATCAGTAAAAAATGTTTGGTTCCGTTAACAGTCGGCGGTGGTATTACCCGACTCGAAGATGTGCACGAACTTATACATAGCGGAGCCGATAAAGTATGTGTAAACAATCCAGTTTTAACTAACCCGGGATTGATTTCGGAAATAGCCAGAAATTACGGCGACCAATGTGTAGTAGCATCTATTGATATAATTCGTGAAAACAATTCCCTGTATGTTTGGGATTACACTACAAAAACCCGTTCAACACAGTCGGTAGCTCAAGTTTTACAAACTGCAATTCAGGCCGGTGCCGGTGAATTGCTGATCAATTCGGTTCACAACGATGGAAAATATACAGGTTATGATACTGAGTTGTTTACAGAAGTTTGCAATCAGGTTACCGTACCGGTCTTAGCCTGCGGAGGTGCAAGGAATGCCGAAAGCATGATTCAATTATTAAATGCAACTGAAGTGTCGGCGGCCTGTGCGGGAAATTTTTTCCATTTTTTCGAGCATAGTGTAACGATCACAAAAAAAGAAATTGCAAAACACTCGGATGCCATACGCATCGAAACAGCAGCGAACTATAAACAAAATGAGGTAGATGCTTATGGTCGGCTTATAAAAAAAGATGATGCCGTTTTGGAACATTTACTCTATTTAAAAATTGAGAAAGAAATTATATGATATACTGTAAACGTTGCTTATATACAGATGCACATCCCTTATTCTTGGTTTTAGATGACGAAGGTATTTGCAGTGGATGCAGGGTACATGAGGAAAAAAATACCCTGGATTGGTCAAAACGATTTGAAAAACTCAAATCTATCGTAGCAAGTTATAAAAACCAATCGGGTACAAACTACGATTGTATTGTTCCGGTGTGTGGTGCCCGTGATTCGTACTTTATTGTACATATGGTAAAATATGTATTAGGGTTAAACCCCTTATTGGTTACATATAATAAACATTATAATACTGCTGTGGGATACCGCAATCTATCAAACCTCAAAATCAAACTAGATTGTGATATTATGAGCCTGACTGTAAATCCGGAAAAAATTAAAAAAATCACTCGGGCCACACTTCGACGTTTTGGGAGTATTTATTGGCATTGTATTGCAGGGCAAACGGTATATCCGGTGCAAATGGCCGTAAAACTTAAAATCCCGTTAATCATCTGGGGCGCCCACCAGGGCATTGATCAGGTAGGCATGTATTCGCACCTTGATGAGGTTGAAATGACACGTAAATACCGAAAGGAGCATGACCTTATGGGGTATGAAGCCGAAGATTTAATAAACGAAGAATTTGATAATATAACCGAGGATACGGTACGACCTTTTATATACCCCGACGACCAGGAAATTGAAAACGTAGGGGTGCGGGGAATTTACCTCAATAACTATATACGCTGGGATAGCCGCAGCCAACACGAAGCCATGATTTTACAGTATGGCTACGAAACGGCGCCGCAAACTCGCACTTTTGATACCTACAACGATGTGGACTGCTGGAACTATAGCGATGTTCATGATTATATAAAATTGATAAAACATGGTTACGGCAAAGTACTAGATCATGCAACTCGGGAGATAAGGCTTGGACATATGACAAAAGAGAAAGGAGTTGAACTTGTGAATAATTACACACAAAAAAAACCTGAAAATATTTCACTTTTTACTAAGTGGTTGGGTATTACAGAAAATTCATTTTTTTATATCGTTGATCAATTTCGAAATTCTAAATTTTGGGAAAGAGATAAGGAGTTTAACTGGCAATTGAAACAATTGCCATATGGGAAAGAATCGGATTCTAATTGGCAAGTACCAGAAAGTGATTATACTGATTTCACAATTACAGCACAAGGTAAAAGCTCAGATGACGCTGATGGTTATATATTGATCGGTAAAGGCTCAATCTAGTTATATGAAGCAAATTGGCCTCTACACCTTTTTAAAATACATTGAGTTTGGTGCTACGGCACTTCTAACAATTCTTCTGGCGGCAAGAGTAAGCCCTGAAGAATACGGAGCTGCTGCATTTTTTTTTGTTTCAGTTACTTATCTTCAATTTGCATCATTTGGGGCTAATCAAGTGCTATTAAAATGGTATGCAAATCGAAAGAATGACGAAGATGGTCTAATTCCAATAAATCTAATGTTTTGGGCCACCTTGTT
>JBIJCR010000161.1:0-3119 GCA_044344595.1 Terrimicrobiaceae bacterium | reverse complement strand
TTGCCTCGCCCTGCGACCTGTGAGGATTTTCTTTGATTTTCTTGCCATGCCCAAAAACTACATGGGCGGACTCTTTTAGTCAACCTTTTTTGGAATTATCAGTAAACCAGAAGGTGAGGGTTTATGGTTTAAGCTATGAATATCGACGATTCTGGATGGCAGTGGCAGAAGAGGCTGGAATTTTGGAAATGCGGTGACTCAAAAGGACATGTCAGCCCGGTTGACTTATGGTGTCTCGCGTGTCACACATTCTGGACATGGCGACAATTCAGATACCCATTCGCGAACTCCATGCCCGCACTGGGCACTATGTTCGTCTCGCCTCGCGCGATACGGAAGTCATCATCACCGAGAATGGGAAGCCTGCCGCCCGCATCGCGCATTTGCAGCTCTCAGAGCCTTCCACGAAAACATTAGGCGAACGCCGCAAATTGCTGCCTGCTTTCAAGGAGGCCCTTTTAGCGGGCAAATTGAAATCCGATACGGACAGCACCCCTGGTCTCCGGGAAACCTCCGCGCTGCGTGACCTTTGATCTAGTGCGATACCGCCTACCTGCTGAAGTATTATTTGGACGAGCCCGGCAGCAAGGAAGTGCCCTCGTTGATTGACCGGCAGACGGGTGTTGGATCGCTTTCCCTCGGCCGATTGGAACTTGCCGCCGCCTTTCACCGGAAGTTACGCGAGTCGCAGATTGAGCCTTCTACACACGAGTGCCTCATTTCCCAATTTGAGGTGGACAACATGGCTGGCTTATAGACTTGGTTCGACGCGACCCCGGACCTGGTGGACAAAGCCTCAAAAAACTTCGCCACACTCCTGGAAAAAATTTTCCTCTGTGCCTCGGACCCCCTCCACCTCGCCTGCGCGAAGGAGCACGGCTTTCGTGAGATTCATTCCAACGATAAACACCTCCTCGTTGCCGCAAAGCATTTCGGTCTCAAGGGGCGGAATGTGATCAAGTGAGGACCAAGGCGGCGCCTGAATCTCAGACATTCTCACCACTGCCCATTCGCTTCCGCATCACGGGGAAACCGGATTATCCCTCTTTTGTCCGCAAAGCCATGGCCATTCAGAGAATAGCAGCGATCCATCGCCAATCGGATTTTTAAACCACGAATAGAACGAATTTTCACGAATGGGGGGCGGCTTCGCCGGAAATTTTTATGGGTTTTATTCGTGTTCATTCGCAAAATTCGTGGTTCAAATATGCAGGGCTTGATGTCCGAGTAGCACGGGCTCATTCGTTTTTCCAGCAGATCAGGTTGTCTAAATCTTGGAACCCCCGCCGCCTCAGCTCCAGCATCCATCTGCCTGCAAAGCGGAAAAACGGAGCGGGTTTGGGATTTTCCCAATCTTCAATCCACGATGCTCCGAAAGCGCAACTCCTCGGTCATCATTCGTTGATTCACGATTTTTACACCCGAAACGCTCTTTCCCATCCACATCCCGAAGTGCCTGGCATCTCCCGTAAGAAGGTGGTTGCAATTTCCGGAAATCGCGGCATCGAGAATTGGCCTGTCTTTTTCTGCAAGTTCCAACGGCGATGATGCTTATCCTATATTAGCCAAGATATGCACGCGGGCGAGCCATTTTTCCAAGCCATCGATCAAATCTTCAGAAAAAGCGGCCACATTCCTTCTGGCTTCCTGCGCTGCAAATTCGGAAGTCACCAACTCCCCATGCAGTTGCAAAACATCAAGCAAAAGGCTCGTCAACCACTTCGGATTCGAAGCTGAAAACAAGATATTCGCGTCTAGAAAAACTCTCACGGCTCGCCTTTTTTCACCGCCGCCTTGCGCAAGCCCACCGCGAACTCTGCCAACTCGGCATCCGCAGACTCAAACTCCGCAATCCGCTCCGGAGAATAGCTCTCCACAGCAACCACAGTTCCAGGACGCAGCAGTATTCCCTCCGGCCGCTCCTCCGCCACCAGGATCCCTCGCGTCTCGCCGTAACCAATCCGTTGCCTCATTTGCTTTGGCAAGGTCACCATTCCCCGCTCATTCATCAAAATCATTTTTTTCATGATTTCAACATTCTTGAATTCTTGAAAAATGCAAGACCTTGTTTCATCGAAGGCCGCATCGCCGCGCAAAGTAGTCTGTTGCACATTTTGACCTCTGCTCCCGCCACCTGCCACGACATGCCCTCAACCCGAAAACGGATTTTTAGACAGGAGGGCAGGATGGAGCGGATTTACAGGAAAGGCTTTGGCTTTTGTTTGATATCGCACAAATCATTTCAAACGCATCGCATCATAAACAGATCATCCTCTGTGTTCTCTGTGCGCTCTGTGGTTAATTCTGCTGTATTCGGGCTCAAGCATCCGCGTGGTGTGACTATTGCTAAATCCCGAAGAAATCTGGAGCTGACACATTTCACAAAAGGAAAGAGCTGTTCTGCCGCAAGCCTCTCACGGAGACGCAAGCCACGGAGAAAAGTTCTCGGCCGGAACGCCGACGCCCTCGTCGGCATCAGCACCTCATAGCGATGATACTGCGGCAACTCGGTCAAGCCCAGTGCGTCAAAATGCGAGGCCAATTCTTGCGTTTGATGGATTCAAAGGAATGCTAAAAGCGATTAAATATCAATAATTTATGCCTGGTCCTCTGACTTGCCAGCTTCCCGCGCGGCTTTATCCGCCGCCAGTTCGCAAGACACCTTGAGATACGCGCAACAACGGAATGTGTTATTCAAGACCTTAAATATCAATAATTAAATACTTTCCCCTCTGGCATTGTCAGGCACGCCGAGCCCATCCTTGCCAGCATACCGAATGGCCGCAAAAATCCGCGCTTTTCCCTTGCAAATTCAGACAGTTGATGGCTCCTCAGGCAGATTCCCCTGATCTTTGTAGGTTAGAATTTCGAAACTTCCAAAGACTTTAAAGTCTTTTTCGTTATTGGTGACAATCGTTGAAATTCCTTGACTGCAAGCTGATGCCGCTAGCATGGTATCAAGAAGCCGCTTTCGCCCGAGTCGATGTTCGCGCAACCACTCGATCCAAGTGGAAACCGCGTCGCCCTCTGGATAAATGCGAACAACCTCCCGCGCTTGCCACCAGTATTCGGCTCTGGCCAAGGCCTCCTCCATCGATAGAGGATCTTTCAACCGTTTC
>JBIJCR010000076.1:0-11253 GCA_044344595.1 Terrimicrobiaceae bacterium | reverse complement strand
AAAATCGTCAAAATCAACGAAGACCGCAAAAATGTGGTACTCAGCCGCCGCGAAATCATCGAGCAGGAACGCTCGGAGAAACGCCAAGCTTTCCTCGGCGGAGTCAACATCGGTGATAAAATCGTCGGAACAGTTAAAAACATCACCGACTTCGGTGCGTTTATCGATCTCGACGGCATCGACGGACTTCTGCATGTCACCGACATGTCCTGGGCACGTCTCAACCACCCGTCCGAACTCATCAAGGTCGGTCAGCAACTCACCGTCCAGGTCCTCGACATCAACAAGGACAAGGAGCGCGTCTCTCTCGGTCTCAAGCAGATGCAGTCGAACCCATGGGACAAGATCGAAGAGCGCTTCCCTGTTGGTCAGAAAGTATCCGGAAAAGTCACGAACCTCATGCCCTACGGCGCATTCGTTCAGATCGAAGACGGCGTCGAAGGCCTCATCCACGTGTCGGAACTCTCTTGGACCAAGCGCATCGCCCGTCCATCGGATGTACTTACACTCGGCCAGGAAGTCGAAGCCCTCGTGCTCGGCGTCAACAAGGACGAGCAGAAGATTTCCCTCGGCGTTCGCCAGCTCGAACCAAATCCATGGGACGAGATTGAGCTCCGCTACATGATCGGCAAACAGGTCAAGGGCAAGGTCCGCAACATGACCGCCTACGGCGCGTTCGTGGAACTCGAGGAAGGCATCGACGGCATGATCCACGTCTCCGACCTCTCCTGGACCCGCAAGATCAATCATCCGAGCGAGATGCTCAAAAAAGGTGACGACCTCGAAGCCGTAGTCCTCGACATCGACAAGACCAACCAGCGCATCAGCCTGGGCGTCAAGCAGCTCGATCAAGATCCTTGGAAGGAAATCGATGGCCGTTTCCGTATCGGCGATCTCGTCAAGGGCACCATCACGAAACTCACCAACTTCGGCGCTTTTGTACAACTCCAGGACGACATCGACGGCCTCGTGCACATCTCGCAGATTAGCGAAGACCGTGTCGAGAAAGTCAAGGACGTGCTCAAAGTTGGACAGGAAGTCGAAGCGCGCGTCATCAAGGTGGACAAGGCCGAGCGTCGTATTGGTCTCTCGGTTAAAGCTGCCAACTACAGCGAGGAAGCTCTCCGCAAGGAAGCCGAAACACTCGACACCCTGCGTCCGGGCGAAGATATGGTCGGTCTCGACCAAGCCTTCCAGTTCGCGGAAGACGAATATCGTCCCGGAGAATCGAAAAAGTAAGCACTCGCGGCCACTTCCTTCGTATCTTTAACAATGAACAAACCTGAAATTACAGCCTACCTGAAGACCCACTGCGGTTGGAGCCGCGGCGTGCGTGCGGTTTTTGAAAAATATGAACTTTCCTACACGGAGAAGGACATTATTCAAAATCCGAACTATCGCTTTGAGATGGAGCAGCTGAGCGGCCAACCGCTCTCTCCCTGCGTCATCATCAACGGAACAATGCTCGCCGACATCAGCGGCGAAGAGGTTGAAGCTTATATGCTCCAAAACAACATTGTCGGCGATGCCTCCAAGTCCACAAGCGTCCCGCTGAACGCTCCTTGCTCAGATGAAGAGCACGCAGCCATGGTCCAGGTTCGGTAAGCAAGAAGAACTCAACCCCCAAAGACCGCTTCGATGCAAATTCGGAGCGGTCTTTTTTATGTTTGTGCTGTTACGCTCGCAAAGGTTCAAAAATGAACAAGCGCCGAAAGAAAATATCTCCATCTACAGAGCCTCGATTTGTAAAGCTCTCCAGCGACAGGCGGATCATCCTCCTCGATCAGGAGCCGCTCCGCGAGGAGGCGGGCCGTGTTGCGCGAAAAAAAATCGCCGAGATGGAGAAGCTCGCCAGTTCGCTCGAGGAATTTGAAAAAACCATCCTCCCCGCCTACACGCGCTGGGAGGCGGAGACGCTTGGCCCGCTTTTGGCCGAGGAGCACCAGCTCAACGCCAAGATCGACCACCTCGAGCGTTTGCTGAGCACGGCAGGTCTGGAGGCGCTTTTCACAGGGCGTGATCCCTCCGAAATCTATGCCGACATCGCTCGCGAGCAGCAGGAATGGGAGGAGCGCCAGGGCAGCGTTGAGCCTGATCGATCCCAGCCGGGATCTGAACCAGAGCCGGAGGAGGACCCCGACGCCCAGAGGGAATTCACGGATGAGGAGCGCGAATTCCGCAGCTATCTCCGCTACGCCATCGGTGAAGCCCCGGATTATTTCAACAAGCGGCAATACAAAAAGCTCTTCAACGAATACCGGGAGTGGAAACACAAACGCGAGGGTCAGGCGGCTTCCGTCTCCAGAAAAAAAGAGGACATCCCTGCCCGTGTGAAGGAACTCTACCGCGTGCTCGTCCGCCGTCTGCATCCCGACACCGGAAAATCCCGCAATGATCCGAATACCCAACGCCTCTGGCATGATCTCCAAAACGCCTACGCGGCGATGGATGTCGAGCGTCTGGAGGTTCTGCTCGCCCTCACAGATCTCCACGAGAGCGGCAGTGCGATCCGTTCCACGCTTTACCATCTTCGCAAGGTTGCAAAGGAAATGGAACGCACGGTCCGGGATTTGAAAAACCGCTTCCACGAGGCGCGCACCTCGCCCGCTTGGCGGTTTTGGCATGCGGATAATCGCCAGAAAGTCGGGGCAAAAATGCGGGCTGCAGTCGAGGTCCGCATCCGGGAAGCAAAAAATCATCTGGCCACTCTCGAGCGGGAAATTGACCTCTGGAAGAAAGACGCCGGAGTGAGCGGGCGAAAGGGGGCGAAATCCAAAGGCCGTAAGCCAAAAGACGAGTCGAGCAATCAGGGCGTCTTCGACTTTTAAATCTCCGTGCGCTCCGGGCCAGCCAGCGCTACTTTTCATTAGCTATGACTACTGCTGCCATTCTTGTTGCCGCCGGCTCAAGCGCCCGTATGGGTTTCGACAAACTCATGGCTCCACTGTGTGGTTGCTCCGTTCTCGAATGGTCGTTGCGCGCCTTTCAAGAATGCCCTGCCATCGACCGTGCCGTGCTTGTTTGCCCGACGCTGCGCATTTCGGAACTCACCGCGCTTGCCGCGGCGTTTCCCAAATTCCGCGACATCGTCGCTGGTGGAGCCGAGCGCAGCGCCTCTGTGCTCCACGGCCTCCAAGCCCTCGCCTCGAATCCTCCGGATTTCGTCGCAGTCCATGATGCCGCCCGCCCGCTGGTCACTCCCGCACTTATCGAAAAAGTCCTCGCTGCCGCAGAGTCCCATCGTGCGGCCTCTGCCGCCCATCCGGTGACCGATTCTCTGCACCGTGCTGACGCTACCGGAGTGCTCGCCGAAACGATTCCCCGCGCCAATCTCTTCGCCATGCAAACCCCGCAGGCCGCCCGCCACGACCTCCTCCTCGCGGCGCTGGAGGCCCATCACGCTGGCGCCACCGATGAAGTCTCAGCGCTCATCGCCAATGGCATTCATCCCGTCCCCGTTCTCCACGGCGAACCAAATTTCAAGATCACCTTCCCGAGCGATCTCGCGCTGGCCGGGTTTTTCCTTCAAGCACCGTGAGCGCTGAAAATTCCACACCCGAAACTCCACAGGCGAGCGTGTCAGGCCTCAAACGCCTGCGCTACCAACTCGAATTTTTTGGGCTCAAATTTGTCGAAGCCGTTGTGCCGCTCCTGCCCTACAGTGCCCTCCGGCCAGTTGCAAATGCGCTCGGATTCGTTTTCTTCCACTTGGATTCCCGCAGCCGCGCCGTAGCCATTGAAAATCTGCGCGTCGCTCTCGGCTCCGCCCATACACCCGCCGAACGCTCACGCATCGCCCGCAAGTCATGCCAGAACTTCGCCCGAACGATGCTCTGCCTCTTCTGGTCTTCGAATCTGACCCCTGAAAACTACCAGAACTACATTCGAGTTGAGGGCCTCGACAACCATCCCATCCACCGCGACAAAAACGCACCCGGCGTTTATTTCCTCACGCACTTCTCCAATTTCGAGTGGATCAGCCTTGCCAGTTCCTTTGCCGTCACGCCGGGATTGGTCATCACCCAGACCTTTAAAAATCCATCGTTGGGCCCCATTTTCGACAGCCTGCGGGCCCGAGGCGGCCACACGATCATTCCTCCCTCGCGCGCTCTCATTCGCATGATCAAGCTCCTGCGCACGGGAGGAAAAGTCGGCGCCGCCGCCGATCTCAGCATCCATCCAAAACACGGTGCTGTGCCAGTCCGCTGCTTCGGCCTCTGGACCTCCATGAGCCCGATCGCCGGCATCCTCTCCGAGCGCGGCGGCGCAGGCCTCGTCCCAAGCCAGATTTTTCCCGAACCCGATGGACGCTTCCGCCTCGTCTACCACCCACCGCTCGATTTGCCGCAGAACGCCACCCACCAGCAAATCGCACAAGCCTGCTGGGATATCATGGAACCCATGATCGCCCAAAACCCCGAACTCTGGCTGTGGACTTACAAACAGTGGAGATACAGACCCTCCACCGCCCCCGAAGGCCAATACCCTTTCTACGCGAATACCACAAAACGCTTCGACGAAATGTTGGAAGAAAAAACCCCGGCGTCCTAAATGGGCGGGGCAATCTCCGGCTTGTCCCGGGATTGAACCGCAAGGCAACGACCACACCGCGCGCCGACGCCGCTTCGCGGCTGAAAAATGGGGCATGCCGGAGGATGCCATCTCCCAAAATACGCTTTCGACCTCGGAAGGCCCAAGATTGTATCCCTCCAAAAAATATGTTGAACACATTCGCTGATTGAACGACTGCGTGGCCCCATGCAAGAAGCCGGCCGTAGCTCACCCATTCACCTCCCTCCGTTTGCCGGCGCAGGCCAGCCGGTCATCATTTTTCTAACCATTTGCACAAAGGAGCGCCGACCTCTTCTGGCATCCCTCGAAATGCACAATCATCTCCGCGAGGCGTGGTCCAATTCATCACGCTGGTTAGTCGGTCGCCATATCATCCTGCCGGACCACCTGCATCTCTTTTGCTCCCTCTTGCTAACTGCGATATCCCACTCGAACGCTGGGTCGCCTTCTGGAAAAACGCCGTCGCCCGCAAATGGAAAGAATCACCCGAAAACACATGTCCCCTTTGGCAAAGACAATTCTGGGACCAAAGACTCCGCGCCGGCGAGAGCTACAATCAAAAATGGGACTGTGTGCGCAACAACCCCGTGCGCCACGGCCATTGCCAGAAAACAGAGGAGTGGCCATATCAAGGAGAGATTCACGAACTCCGCATGTAACCATGGGAGGGACAACCTCCGGCTTGTCCCAAGCCTGTATCGCGAGGCAACCATGTCGGCCCGTGCCCATCACGCCGACCGAGAGGAAAAATGGGCTATGTGGGACGATGGGCCTCCCATGAGCACGACCCCGCGCTCCCCCCGCCGCTACTTCCCCCCCGCCTTCGGCAATCCCACCACGCGCTCGCCGGGCCAGATATTATTTTTCGTGAACCATCCGCGCGGCATCTCAAGCGCGTAGGCGATTTGCGGGAACCTGCTCGGCACCGGGCGTTCGTCATGTGGCTCGAGGTCGTGAAGCTCCATGATCGCACCGCTCGGAGCCATGTAGGCGATGGTCAGCGGCACCTCCGTATTTCGCATCCAGAAAGCAACAGGCCCGGTTTGTGGCATGATAAAAAGCATGCCGGCATCGTCTGCGAGCTCCTTGCGGAACATGAGGCCTGCGGCGCGTTCATGTTCCTCGTCGGCGATTTCCGCACGGATGGTTTTACCGCCGATTGAGAGCTTCGTGACCGGCAACTCAGGCTGGGCCTGTGTCTGCGCGGGGCTTGTCAACGTTGCCGCTGCGAGCAAAATCGCTAAAAAAAGCGCCCGTGCCACAGAAGAAAAATCGCCGAATTTATTGACAGGATGGAAAGAATTTGGAGACATACCGGACTTCCAAAAATCATGTATTCCATCAGCAGCCTTCACGCAAATTTCCATCGCGCCAATTTTCGCGCCGAGGCATTTTCAAAGACTGCGCAAATCCACAGGATACACGGACTCAAACTTTCGATTGTGACGCTCTGATCAATGGCGAATTTTTTTCCAAAATGGACAAACTGGCTTCCTCTGAAGCTAGTCATTTGCGCCGGTGCGCTGGTCACCACCATTGCTGGCGGGCTCACCTATTACTTCACTCCAAAATACACGCGGGTCGGCTACGAGCCGAACCAGCCGGTGCCGTTCTCCCACGTGATTCACGTTCAGCAGCTCGGCATGGATTGCCGCTACTGCCATAGTTTCGTCGAGGTCGCCTCGCACTCGAATGTTCCGACCACCCAGACTTGCATGGCCTGCCATACGCAGATCAAGGCCGACAGTCCGAAGCTCGCCGCCGTGCGCGAGAGCTGGAAAACCGGCCAGCCCGTCAACTGGGTCCGCATCCACCAAGTTCCAGACTACACCTATTTCAACCACGCCGTTCACGTGAATCGTGGGGTGAGCTGCTACAGCTGCCACGGTGCGGTGAATGAAATGAAGGTCGTCTATCAGCACGAGCCGCAAAGCATGTCCTGGTGCCTGGACTGCCACCGCGCACCTGAAAATCACCTCCGTCCGCCCTCGGAAATCTATAATATGGCTTGGAAACCGCCAGCGGATACCACCCAGCGCGAGATCGGCCTGAAATTTAAAGAGGAGTGGGAAGTCAACCCGCCCGTCACTTGCGGAGGTTGCCACCGATGAAGAAAAATTTGAACCACCCGGCCCCGGAGACAAACCCGCGTATCTGGCGCAGCCTTCGCGAGCGCGAGAACGACCCGGAATTTCTCAAACACCTGCAGACCGAATTTCCGCGCGGAGCCGATGTCTATCAGGACAGTGGCCTCTCGAAGCGTGATTTCATGAAGCTCATGGGCGCATCGATCGCCCTCGCCGGTGTGGGCTTGGCGGGCTGCCGCCGTCCCGAGTCCTACCTCGTTCCTTTCACCAAAGGCGTGGAATTTGCGATTCCCGGCAAATTCCTCTACTACGCCACTTCCATGCCCGCCCGCTACGGCGCGGTTCCACTCATCGCCACAACGAGCGATGGACGCCCCACCAAGCTGGAAGGCAATCCGCTCCACCCATTCAGCAATGGTGGCACAGACAGCTTCGCCCAGGCCGAGATTCTCAACCTTTATGATCCGCATCGCTCGAAGCAGATCACCGAAAAGGGAAAAGCCTCGGACACCGCCGCGTTCGATGCGTTCATTCAAGCACTCGTCAGCAGCAAAGAAGAAGGCCTCGCCATTTTAACCGAGTCGAAAAACTCTCCCACCCGTGACCGTTTGCGCGCAGCGTTGGAAGCGAAATTTCCAAAACTCATTTGGGCAGAATATGATCCTCTTGCTCCTGCTGCGACTATCGAGGCTAATGAAGCTTCCTTCGGCCCAAATATCCGTCTCGTTCCCGACTTCAAGCGCGCTGATGTTGTCCTCGCGATTGGAAGTGATTTTCTGAATCCCATCGAAACCGGCATCGGCTTTGCACAAGGTTTCGCTGCCCGCCGCAATCCCGAGCAGGATGGCAAGACGATGAACCGTCTCTACGCCGTGGAGAACCACTTCACGGTCACCGGCGGTATGGCAGATCACCGCTTACGCTGCAAAGCCTCCGAACTCGGCGAATTCACCCGCCAGTTGGCCCTCGCTATTGCGGGTCAAACCAAGGACGCCAACCTCGCCGCCGTTGTCAAGGCATTTCCTGAGTCGAAAGCCTCCATCAATGTGGATTGGGTCAAAGAATGCGCCGCTGATCTTGCCGCGAATACTGGCCATTCGATCGTCATTGCTGGCCCGCTAACCCCGGCTCCGCTCCAGACTCTCGTCAACGCGATCAATAACGCCCTCGGCAACATCGGCTCCACTCTGGCGGCAGTCAAAACTGACTCCCGCGACGCCGCATCGATCGAAGACCTCTCCTCCGCAATCAACAAGGGCAGTGTCAACAACCTCTTCCTTCTCGGCGTCAATCCCGCTCAAAATGCCCCGGCCAACCTCGATTTCTCTGGCCTTCTCGCCAAGGTTCCGAATACTGTACATCTTGGTCTTTTCGAGGATGAAACTGCGAAAGCTTGCCGCTGGCATGTGCCCGCCGCCCATTTCCTAGAAAGTTGGGGCGATATCCGCACTTTCGACGGCACTTACACTTCAGTGCAGCCGATGATTCTTCCGCTCTGGAATGGCGTCTCCGAAATCGAACTGCTCAATCAACTCACCGGCTCGCCTGCTCCAGAGGGACCTGCGCTCGTCCGGGCGACATTCAATCTGCTCGCCAAAGGTGCCAGCGACGAGTCATGGAATGCCTTCCTCCGCGATGGTTTCCTACCGGATTCCGCTTTTGCCCCAGCCAAAGTTGCCTTCAACGCCACCACGGCCACCGCACTCGCCAAGCAAGCCCAGCCTTCGAAAGCTGATGCCTTGGAACTTGTTTTCCTGCAAAGCTCCAGCGTGGACGATGGACGCTATGCCAATAACTCTTGGCTCGTCGAGACTCCGGATTTTGTCACCAAATTGACTTGGGACAACGCGGTGCTCGTGAGCCCCACCACTGCCAAGAAGCTCGGCATCAAAGCCAATAACTTCAATGTTCTCGGTGATATCGCCGAGAAGATGGGTAACGATGTCAACTATGACCTCGTCGCCGACATCGTGGAAATTTCTGATGGAAAAAAAACTATCGAAGCCGCAGCGATTGTCGCTCCCGGACATGCTGACGATTCACTCTCCATCGCTCTCGGTTATGGACGCAAGGGCGTTTCCGCGCTCATGGATGGTGTTGGTTTCGACGCTTATCCGCTGCGCTCGACAAATTCCATGCTTTTCCTCAGCGGTATTACCCTCAAGGTCACGAACCGCGACTATCCGATGGCTCAGACTCAAGAGCACCGTAGCATGGAAGGGCGCGATCTCGTCCGTGAGGGAACTCTGGAGCGTTACGTTAAAGACAACGCCTTTGCCCAGTCGATGGGCATGGATAGCCACATTCCGCCGAATATTTCTCTCTACACCCACCCCGAGCTGACCTCCAAGGAACAGTGGGGGATGACGGTGGATCTCAACACCTGCACGGGTTGCAACGCTTGCGTTGTTGCCTGCCAGGCTGAGAACAATGTGCCGGTTGTCGGCAAAGACCAAGTCCGCAAAAATCGCGACATGGCATGGATTCGTCTTGACCGCTACTTCGCGGGGGATGCCGAAGATCCCGAAATGCTTTCGCAGGCCGTCATGTGCCAGCATTGCGAAAATGCACCTTGCGAAACTGTTTGCCCGGTGAACGCCACTGTTCACAGCGAGGATGGACTGAATCTCATGGCCTACAACCGTTGCATTGGAACGCGCTATTGCGCGAACAACTGCCCGTGGAAGGTGCGTCGGTTCAACTATTTCGATTATAACCAACGTCCGATCGACGAACTCTACTGGGGTCCGCTGGCCAAGAAGGGCATGGCGGACAGCCTTAAGATGGCCAAGAATCCGAATGTTACCGTTCGTATGCGCGGCGTCATGGAGAAGTGCACCTTCTGCATCCAGCGCATTGAAGAGGCCAAGATCTCTCGCCTCGTGGAAGCTGGACCGACTCCAGCCAGCGAAACGCCAGTCGCTTCCTTCAAGGTGGCTTGTCAACAAGCCTGCCCGAACGACTCACTCGTCTTTGGCGACATCGCCAATCCGAAGAGCAAAGTCTCCCAAATGCGCAAAAGCCCGCGCCGCTATGAGATGTTCAAGTATCTCAATGTCACGCCGCGCGTCCTCTACTTGGCCCGCATCAAGAATCCGAATCCGAAAATGCCAGGTGCCGATCAAGTCGGTATGGCGAATGGCTCTGGACATCATGGCGATGCCCACGGTGCAGCGCAAGATTTCCACAACGCTCAACCGCCACACGCTGAAACCCACGCCCCCGCCGGCCACTAAAAGCTTCCTGACCAATGTCCAACCCGACAGCAACAGCCGAACACACCGAGCCCCTCACGGCGGAGGATAAACAGCTCGTCCGTCCACCGCTCGTGCTCAATGAGCGCACGATGGGCTGGATCAGCACTTACATCAGCTCGATCGTCGAAGGGAAAACGCCCACATGGTGGTATGCCTCCATGGCGTTCACCGTCCCGCTCACGCTCGTTTGCTTGGCGCTCCTCGCCTACCTTATTTCCACAGGTGTAGGTGTTTGGGGAAACAACCATCCCGTCGGCTGGGCATGGGACATCACAAACTTTGTGTTCTGGATCGGTATCGGCCACGCTGGAACGCTCATTTCGGCGATTCTGTTCCTGACCCGCCAAAAATGGCGCACTTCAATCAACCGCGCTGCCGAGGCGATGACCCTTTTCGCGGTGGTCTGCGCCGGTATTTATCCTGCACTCCACGTCGGCCGCGTCTGGATGGCGTGGTTCCTCGCTCCAGTGCCAAATGCCAACGCAATCTGGCAAAATTTCCGCTCGCCGCTCCTTTGGGACGTCTTCGCGGTTTCGACGTACTTCACCGTTTCCGTTCTCTTCTGGTATACCGGCCTCATCCCCGATCTGGCCACACTGCGTGATCGCTGCAAAACCAAGATCCGCAAATTCATCTACGGCGTGCTCGCTCTCGGATGGCGTGGCGGTAACCGCCAGTGGCGCCATTACGAAATGGCATATCTGATCCTTGCGGGCCTCTCGACTCCTCTTGTGCTCTCCGTGCACTCGGTCGTATCCTTCGACTTCGCGACCTCCGTGGTTCCAGGCTGGCATACGACAATCTTCCCGCCTTACTTCGTTGCCGGTGCGATATTCGGCGGTTTTGCGATGGTGCTCACCATCATGATCCCAGCTTGCGCGATCTACAAGCCACTTCATGACCTCGTGACCGTGAACCATGTGGACAAGATGTGTAAAATCATCCTGCTCACAGGCTCGATCGTGGGTTACGCCTACCTCATGGAGCTCTTCATTGCATGGTATGGCGCAAACCCCTACGAGCGTGCAGCTTTCTGGTATCGCGCCTTCGGTCCCTATTGGTGGGCCTATTGGTCCATGATGTTCTGCAATGTCATTGCTCCACAGTTTTTCTGGTTTAAATTCTTCCGTACACACCTCGTTTGGGTATGGATTATCGTCCAATTCCCGAACGCCGGCATGTGGTTCGAGCGTTTCGTGATCATCGCGACCACTCTGGCCCGCGACTTCACACCATCCGCATGGGGAATGTTCCATCCAACTTGGGTCGATGTCTGCACCTTCGTCGGAACCTTCGGTCTCTTTGGAACCTTGTTCCTGCTCTTTATTCGATACCTT
>JBIJCR010000074.1:0-11399 GCA_044344595.1 Terrimicrobiaceae bacterium | reverse complement strand
ACCAGGACACCGGCGCAAAAATGGTGCACGCTGCCGATGAAACCACGAGCAACATCGTCTCGAAGAGTATCAGCATCGGCTCCGGACGCTCGACCTACCGCGGTCTGGTGCAAGTCGGCCGCCACCTCAAGGGCTGCAAAAACAACACCGAGTGCGACGCCCTTCTCATCAATACCGAAAGCCGCACCGACACCTACCCCGCCATTACAGTGCGCGGAAAGGAAAATGCCTGCCAGCATGAAGCCTCTGTCAGCAAGATCAGCGCCGAGCAAATCTTCTACATGCAGCAACGCGGCATCTCCGAAGGGGCGGCAATGAGCCTTGCGGTGAATGGATTCGTCAACGACCTCGTTCAGCAATTCCCCATGGAATACTCGGTCGAGCTGAAGCGCCTCATCGACCTCGAAATGGAAGGCTCGGTCGGTTGACCCGGGAAACGCAAACAATGAGCAATACACTTGAAAATCCCGCCAAAGCAACAAGCGCATGGCCAGCTTGGTTCGCCGCCGAACAATCCCATGCCCTCGCGGAATACGAGAACTCCCCCACCCCGTCCCGCAAGGATGAGGCATGGCGGTTCGCCAACCTCAAAGCCCTCGACATTTCCTCGTTCATCGAGGCGAAACCCGTCGCCAGCGAAGGCCGCCTCATCAATGCCTCCACCGGCCTCGCCGAAACGGCCGCCAAACTTGTCCTCGGCAACAACACCCTTCTCCACCGCGAGTCGTCCCTGCCTGCCGGTGTCATCTTTGAGACACTCGAAACAGCCTCTGCCAAGCACACCGATCTCTTCAAAAAATACTTCATGGCGCAGCCCGTGGAACTCGGCTCTCGCAAATACGCTGCGCTCCACAAGGGCCGTGTTTCGAGCGGTGCATTCCTCTTCGTGCCTGCCAATATCAGCGTCCAACTGCCCATCGAAATCTTCCAATGGGTCGAAGGCTCCAATGCCTCCGTCTTCCCTCATACGCTGATCGTCTGTGGCGAGAACAGCAGCGTGACCGTCGTCGACTACTTCAAGTCCGCCGACAAACTTCCTGCCTTCGCCTGCGGAGTCAACGACCTCCATCTCGCACCCGGAGCCAAACTCACCTATGTCTCCGTTCAAGACTGGTCCCTCGAGACGACCGCCTTCCACCTGAATTCCACTTCGGTGGACCGCAACGCAACCTGCACCGCCCTCATCGCGAATTTCGGCGGCGGTTTCGTGCGCGGCGAAAGCCTCAGCCGTCTGCTCGGCGAGGGGTCGCGCAGCGAAATGTTTTCCATCAATCCCGTCGAAGGAACTCGCGAGATCGACCAGCGTACCCTGCAGGACCATGTCGCCCCCAACGCTACCAGCGACCTCCTCTACCTGAATGCTCTCGACGACAAGTCCCGCACCATTTTTGCAGGACTCATCAAAGTCGAGCCCGGCGCCAAAGGCACAGACGCCTACCAAAAAGTCAAAAACCTGATCCTCAGCGACGACGCCGACCCGAACTCCATGCCCGGCCTAGAAATCCTGAACGACGAAGTCCGCTGCAGCCACGGAGCCACCAACGGCCCCGTGAGCGAGGAGGAACTATTCTACTTGCAAGCCCGCGGCATCAAGCGCGACGCCGGACGCCGCCTCATCGTGAACGGCTTTTTCAACTCCCTCCTGGAACGGCTCGAGAACGAACCTCTGCGCACGCACCTTGAGCAGCTCTTGGCAAAGCGTCTCGCCATAGCCTGACGACCACGCCAAACGATTCGAGATTTAGCCTATCAATCAAATAGATAAAAACCAGTAGCAGAAGGGTTTTTTGGGTAAACAAAATCCCATGCCACACGGCCGCACCTTCGCTGAGTCTTATTCGGTTGCACCAGTAAGCTCGACTATACGGAGTAGACATCTTAGCTCCTGTTTCTGGAATACCTCGACTCCCTCGAGACCGACAAGGCTACCGAAGCCGCTCTTGAAGGAAGAAAATACGACCACTGATCCCACCTAGAAAAACCGTGAGGGGCACACCAAAGAAAGAGACCCTCACGGTTTTTCGAGGTAGGATCAGGCAACACCAAGCATTCTCCCATACTCCTCGCAAAACTTGTGAAAACCCTCTCGCCATTCGAGTGGATCGCCCTACGCAAGGCTCACGAAAAGCGGGTCGATCCTTGGATTGCCCCCAGGCTGCAGCGCGCTTCACACGGGCTCAAACATCCTGTGGATGATTTTCTTTTCGAGTATTATCCGAATCGCCCCTCGCTGCTGCGGCGATGGCATCCGGGCTTTGGCTTCGCCCTGCGAGGGGATGAGGCGGAGTTCTACCTCGGCGTCCCCGGCTATATCGTTACGCGGCATGGAGTAACAGTCGAGCCGCTGCCGGAGAAACGCCACCCCTTCGTTCAGTGGCTGGGTCAGTTTCTCGCGAGCACGGCGAACCGGACTCCGTTCTTCGGCTGCCATGGGCTTCACGAATGGGCTATGATTTATAAATCCGACGAGGTCCGCCATGCGTCGCAACCTCTTCGCCTGTCGACAAGCGAAGTCGCGGCGGTTGTGGATTCGCTGCCTGTGAGGTGCTCGCACTACGACGCCTTCCGCTTCTTCACCCCAGAGGCGCGAGCGCTGAACCGCCTGCAACCGACGAGGGAATCTTCACCGCAACTCGAGCAACCGGCCTGCTTGCATGCGAACATGGATCTCTACAAATGGGCCTTCAAACTCGCGCCATGGTGTCCATCCGACCTCATCGCCGACACTTTTGAACTCGCCCGGGACATCCGCGAACTCGATATGCGTGCCAGTCCCTACGATCTGTCCTCCTTCGGCTACACATCCGTGCCGATCGAAAAGCCGGAAGGCCGTGCGGAGTATGAGAGATACCAAAGAGATTTTGCCGAGCGAGCTTGCCCGCTGCGTCAGCGTCTGGTGCAACTGTGCGAGTCTCTGCTCTACGATGCGGTTTGATGGATTCAACTAAAAGCAAGCCATACCCAGCCTTTTCTCCAGTGCGGTATAACGCCTCACGGCACTAACGTTGCGCACTGCGGTTTGCAGGGCTTTTTTTTGCCCTACGAGCACGACAAGGCGGCGACCGCGAGTGATTCCCGTGTAGACGAGGTTTCTTTGCAGTAGGAGGTATTGCTGCATCGCAAGCGGCATGACGACGACGGGAAACTCTGAGCCCTGGCTCTTGTGGATGGTTATGGCATAGGCGAGGGAGACTTCATCGAGTTCATTGAAGTCGTAAATGACTTCGCGTCCATCGAAGGTGATGACAACCTCGCGATCGAAGTCGTCAATTTTGAGAATCTCACCGATGTCCCCATTGAAGACTTCTTTGTCATAGTTGTTCCGTGTTTGAATGACCTTGTCGCGAACTCTAAACTCCCAACCGAACTTCTCCACCGAGGAATCGCCGTTGCGCTTAGGGTTAAGGCATTCCTGAAGAATGCGGTTCATCTGAATGGTGCCTAGGGAGCCTCGGTTCATCGGGCAGAGCACCTGGATGTCGCGGCGAGGGTCGAGTTTCCATTTTCTCGGAATTCGCTCAGCGACAAGTTCAAGAATGGTGGCAGGAACGGACTCGGGCTCTTCGCGCTCGATGAAGAAAAAATCGGAGTCTTTTTCCGACTCTGGCATGGCACCGCTATTGATACGGTGGGCATTCACTATGATGCGACTACTCGAGGCCTGACGGAAAATTTCCGTGAGCCGCACCACTGGCACAGCGCCACTGCGGATGATGTCACCCAACACAGCGCCAGGACCAACACTCGGCAGTTGATCCACGTCACCCACTAAAATCAAATGCGCGCGGGCAGAGAGGGCTTGGAAAAGTTTGGACATCAACTGCACATCCATCATCGATGTTTCGTCTGCCACCAAAAGATCGCAATCGAGCGGGTTTGAGGAATTCCTGGAAAAAGCGGAGTTCTGATATTCGAGCAAACGGTGAATGGTCTTGGCCTCGAGACCCGTGCTTTCGGAAAGGCGCTTCGCCGCGCGTCCGGTCGGGGCGCAGAGGAGGCACTTTACCCGCTTGGCCCGGAGGAGCGTGAGAATGGAATTCACCAAGGTCGTTTTGCCGACGCCAGGGCCGCCTGTGATCACCAACACGCGTGAACAAAGTGCCCGCCGCAACGCCTCGGCCTGACTGGGAGCCAGATCGATGGCTTTTTTCTCCTTCAACCAGTCGATCGCCTTGTCAGCATCGATCTCGGGATATTCCGCCTTGGCCCCCGCCAATCGCGCGAGGCGGGCGGCGACTTCGACCTCAGCGCGCCAGATCGGAGGAAGAAAAATCAAATCCTCGCCAGTGATGCCATCCACATCCAATTCGCATTCTGTCAGCATCTCCGTTAAAGCGCGCTGTAAAATGAGGGAGTCCATTGCCAGAAGGTCCGCAGCGTTTTTGAGAAGAATTTCCTTGGGAAGCGCACAATGGCCGTTGCCACCAGCCTCTGAGAGCGCGTGGGAGAGTCCGGCCCGCGCACGCAAAATCGAGTCATCGGGAATGCCAAGCTTGCGAGCGATGTCGTCAGCAGTCTTGAATCCAATTCCAGAAATGTCGCGCGCGAGCAGATAAGGATTGGCCCGCACCTTCTCGACCGCCTCATCGCCGTAGGTCTTGTAAATCCTCACAGCACGGCTCGTGCTCACACCATTCGAGTGGAGGAAAACCATGATCTCACGGACGATTTTCTGCTCGGCCCATGCCGTGCGGATCGTGCGCCTCCTCTCAGCGCCGATTCCCCTCACCTGCTCAAGCCTCACAGACTCGCGGTCGATAATGTCGAACACCCCCTCGCCGAATTTCTCGACAAGCTTCTTGGCGTAGACAGGACCGATGCCCTTGATGAGACCGCTTGCGAGGTATTTTTCGATACCTTCGCGCGAGGTGGGCGCGCTCGTCTGGAGGAGTTCCGCCTTGAGCTGCGTGCCGTGGTCGCGATCCTGAATCCAGGCGCCCTCTGCTGTGAGCCATTCCCCCGCATTGATGCTTGAAGCGCGCCCGACGACGGTGACCAGCTCGCGGCGTCCATCGACTTTCACCCTTACAACACAAAATCCCGTTTCCTCGTTGTGAAAAGTAACCCGCTCGATCAATCCGGTAATGCTGCTCATGGGACGTGGCGCTTTTTCAACAGATACCCACGCCAAATGTAGATCAATATTCCAAGCGGCATGAGCGCCACCACGGGCCACCATGTGAGCACGGGAGGGAGTGCGCGATCAACGGGAAGCTCAAAGGAAACGAGATCGGTTTGGCCCTCGCGTGAAATGGATACGCCCAATTTCCACAGACCGGGCTCCGGTATTCCAAGCACGGCGGAGTAAAGAAGCTTATTGCCGGAATGTCCTTGAGTCGCACTCACCGCTTGCCCGGGAGTCACGCACCCACTGCCACGCCACGCCAACTCGGGCGTAGGACGGCTGAGCTTGTTGAGACGAAAGTGGACCAAGGCATCGAGGACTGGGCTAGGCTTGTAGGCCTGCTCAAGAAAGATGCTGAGATGGATAATGCCCGCCCGCAGCGGTGAGGGACTTCCAAAGAGTACCAATCGATAGCCCACGGCTGTTTTTTCGGCCAACACACGCCCACCGTCGGCCTGCGAGGTGCCAGCATAGCAGATCCACAGGGCCACACAAAGGAGGCCTCGGCAAAATATTGTTGCGGACGATGAAATCACCACATCAGTTTAAGGTGCGGGCACGTCCTTTAAAGCCCCGAAATGCGCGCTCGTATTGAATATTGTGAAAAACTTCACCGGCGGCATATTGGCAGCCATTCCATTTTCACATGCGAGTCGCCCGCTGGTTCATTTACGGATTCCCTGTTTTCCTTCTTCTGCTCATCGCCGTTTCCTTCTGGAATTCTGCGAGCCTGACCTCGGACAAAAAGAACGAAATGTCCCTCGGCGTTCTCGGGGAGCCATCAACGCTCAACCCGATCCAACAGGCCGACGCCGCCGCATCGCAAGTGGCGGGGTCTCTTTTCAACGGCCTCCTGAAATACAGCCCGAAGTTGGAAATCATCGGCGATCTGGCTGAATCGTGGTCGCTCGACCAGACTACGACTCTGGTCTTTCGGAACGAGGAGTCAGCAAATGCGGCAAAAAACCAGATCGAGTCGCTGCGTGCCGAGTGGAGCGCATGGACACTGGATGCCGTCAGACAAAGCGGGTGCGAGCTTCTTCTGCACTTCACCGAACCCGGCCTCGAATCATCTAAAAAAATTGTTTCCCTACTGCCCGCAGATTCCCTGGCGCCACTGGCGACACTGCGCGTGGAGGTGAAGGAAAATGCCTCTGACACTCTGCAGCGACTCAGTAAGGCCCTGCCAGACGGATCACTGCTCCGCGTGTGGGTGGAAAGCGGTGCGGCTTTTGAAATCAGTGCAGACCCCGCACTCAAGACCGATATCGAAAAATGGCTCACTGCCAACGGGGGCGGCACAGTGCAGATTGGGGAGGCTCTTTCCTTTTTGGCTGAGCCCCAGGTTGTCTTCCATCTCCGAAAAAATGTCCGCTGGCATGACGGGGCACCGTTTACCTCGCGAGATGCCGCCTTCACCTACCGGGCGATCATGGACGATGCCACCGCCTCGCCGCGCAAGCCGGACTTTGATTTGATTCTCAAAGTCGAAACGCCGGATGACCACACCTTCCGCGTGACCTACCGCAAGCCCTACTCGCCAGCGCTGGAGAGTTGGATGATTTCCCTTCTCCCCTCGCATTTGCTGGAAGGAAAGCCCCAGAGCTGGTGGACGCAGAACTTCAACCGCACACCAGTGGGAACTGGCGCTTTTCGTTTTGCTGAGTGGAAGACTAACGAGTTCATCCGCGTGGAGAGGAATCCCGATTTCTTCGATGCCCCTGCGCCTTGGATGGATGGAATCGTCTATCGATTCATGCCAGACCAACTCACCCTGCGTCTTGCGTTTGAGACACGGCAGGTGGATTTCTGGAGCGCGGAGCCGTGGACCGTGAATGCCTTCGTGAACGACCCGCGCTTCGATGTCTTCACAAGCCCGACGAGCAGCTACACCTACATCGGTTGGAATCTCAAGCGCCCACTATTCCAAGATCCGCTCGTGCGCCGTGCCCTCGCGCATGCGGTCGATGTGCCATCCATGGTACGCTTCATCCTCTATGGCCACGGCCTCCAGAGCACAGGTCTCTTCACTCCGCAGATGTGGTTTTTCAACCCGGATATCAAACCTTTTGCCTATGACTTGGAGAAAGCGCGCGCACTACTTTCCGAGGCGGGATGGATGCCCGGGGCGGATGGAATCCTTCAAAAAAACGGGGAACGATTTTCCTTCACCCTCATAACGAATAATGGAAACGAGGTCCGGCGCGACATCGCCACTCTCACGCAGGACGGCCTCAAGCAGCTCGGTATCGAAGTGAAAGTGGAACTTTACGAATGGGCGGTATTTTTAAAAAACCACATCAACAAAGGTAACTTCGATGCCATGGTACTCGGATGGTCACTCGGCAACGGCTACGACCAGTTCCAGATCTGGCATTCCTCACAAGCAAACCCGGAACAACTCAATGTGGTGGGCTACAAGAGCGACAAAGCCGACCGCCTGCTCGACGACATCCGTCAAGAATACAACCGCGAGAAAATCATCAACATGGCGGGCGACCTGCAGCGGACCATTTATGAGGATCAACCCTACCTTTTCCTCTATGTTCCCGAGGGTACCAGCGTGATGTGGAAGAACGCCTACCGCATCCGCCGGCCGGATGGCAATGGTGGTTGGATCGATTCCCCTGTGGAAATGACCAAGGCGGGTTGGGCTTATTGGTCCGACTGGTTTTACAGGCCCGAGTTCACGAAACGTCTTCCGTCTAATCCACGGCCTTGAACATGGCAGTGAAGAAATACAAATAGGCGAAAACAAGCAACCCGAGGATGACCACCACAGGAAAAACGAGGTTGATCCAGCGCATTCCCTTAGCCTCGACTTCCAGACTGCGCAGCTCACCTGTTCGAACGGCAGGCGGAGTTTTCACGGCATCTTTGGCCTTGCTCAAGGCAAAGCGCAAATGCTCGATCAACTCGGTATACGATTGATACCGTTTGTCGGGACTTTTCGACATCATGCGGTTGATGACATAGGCCGTTTCATTGCAAATATCGGGCGCGAAGGTCTGAAGACTCACTGGTCGACTCTTAAGTTGCTTTAGCGCGACAAGGGATGCGTTTTCAGCTTCATAGGGGGGTCTTCCAGCTATGGCATGGAAGAGCGTTCCTCCCAAGCTGTAAATATCACTTCGCAAATCTTCCGGCAGTTCATCAAGTTTCTCTGGAGCCACATAATAGGGAGTACCCCATATCTCATTCGGAGATGTTGCGGCATCACTCGCCACAACAGCCAAGCCGAAATCGACAATCTTAACCGTGCCTCGATCCGCAAAGAGAATATTGGCCGGCTTGATGTCGCGGTGAATGAGACCGATTTCCATGGCAGCTTTGAGGCCCTGTGCGACCTGAATCCCAACTTCAAGTGCTGTGATTTCAGGAACCATGCCCCTTTCCTGCATAAGATCGTCGAGAGACCCCCCCGAGAGTAACTCCATGGCGATAAAAAATTGCGATCGACATTCTCCGAAATCAAAAATCCGAACAATATTAGGATGGTTGATCCGTGCAGTCGTGCGGGCCTCATGTGCGAACTTTTCAGACTCCGCATGCATGTCAGTGGCTTGAATTTTTAGAACCTTCAGAGCAACCTCGCGACCCAGAGAAACATCAATGGCGCGATAGGCGGCTCCCATGCCTCCCTCGCCGAGAAGGGACGTGATTTGGAACTGATTGAAGCTTTTGCAGGCTTTGAATAAATGCTCGCAAGATGTACAAGTGACATCCGAGAAAGCCCCAAAACCAGTGACATCAAGCTGGGATTGGCAGCTAGGGCAGACCTCAATGCACAATGAGTTGACTAGCGTGGTGTTTTCTGTGCTGTTCATGGGAAGGGAAAGAAGAAAGTGATATCTTTCATAGCGCATTCTCCAAACCGCGCACAATCTCAAACGTGAATCTCATGCGGAACGAAATCGGAGTTGCCGCATATCACACCGAAGACTTAATTTACTAAACTTATGGGAAGACAATGGCTCCATGCAAAGCGAGAAGTCGCAAACCTGAAAAAAGGCCAGGTTGTTGGCAAACTGGTGAAAGAAATGATGGTTGCAGCAAAGCTGGGCGGCCCTGACATAGAGGGCAACGCCCGCTTGTATGCCGCTGTCGAGAAGGCTCGCAAGGCCTCTGTGACTCGCGATGCCATCGAACGCGCTATCAAAAAAGGTGCTGGAATTGGCGATGAAAAGCTCACGTTGGAGCATCTCGTCTTCGAGGGCTATGCCCCACACAAGGTGCCCGTGATCGTGGAGGCTCTCACCGATAATGTGAACCGCACGGCTCCTGAAATGCGCGTGCTTTTCAAAAAAGGACAACTCGGCACGGCGGGCAGCAACAAATTTCTCTTCGACAATGTCGGCATTGTGGAAGCCCACCATGCAGATTTATCAATCGACCCGGAGGAAGCTGCCATCGAAGCCGGCGCGAATGATTTTGCCGTGCTGGAGGAAGGCGAGAATGACGACATCCCCGCTGGCACCAAGGGCGTGAAGTTTTTGACCGAGCGCACAGCCACTGGAGCTGTCTCAAAATGGCTGTCCCAGCACGGATGGTCGGTGGTCACCAGCGAACTTGGCTACATCGCGAAGCAGTTCCCCATTCTTACCGAGGAGCAAAGCACCGAAGTGGGCGAGTTTTTACAGGCGCTCGAGGATAACGACGATGTTCATCGTGTCTGGGCGGCTCTTAAGTAGGCCGACATGGAAGCCACTGCTAAGCGACTGGTCGAGCGCCTGAGATCGGCCGGACACGAAGCATTCTTCGCCGGGGGATGCGTGCGCGACATGCTTCTGGGCAAAGAGGCGCACGACATAGATATCGCAACCAGCGCAAAGCCCGCAGAAGTCCAAAAACTTTTCCCTCGCACGGTGGCAGTGGGGGTTCAGTTTGGAGTCGTCGTTGTTCTTGAGGATGATGTTGAATTTCAAGTGGCCACCTTCCGCTCGGATGGTGCCTACAAGGATGGACGCCACCCGGAGTCGGTTTCCTTCACAACAGCGGAAGGCGATGCCAAGCGCCGAGACTTCACAGTCAACGGACTTTTCTTCGATCCGATCGAAAAGCGCGTCATCGACTATGTCAACGGGGAGTCGGATCTGAAAGCTGGGATTCTGCGCAGCATCGGGAGTCCGGAAGAGCGTTTTGCCGAAGACAAGTTGCGTCTGATACGGTGCGTTCGCTTTGGAGCGTCCCTAAACTTCCAAATTGAAGAGGATACATGGAAGGCCGTTTGCCGCATGGCGTCGCAAATCACCATCGTAAGCGCCGAGCGCCTTCGAGACGAGTTAGTAAAAATTTTCACCCACCCATCGCGCGTAAGAGGCTTTGATTTACTCGACGCAAGTGGTCTGTTGGGAATCTTGCTGCCAGAGGTGGAGCATATGAAAGGCTGCGAGCAACCACCCGACTTCCACCCCGAGGGGGATGTCTTTGTCCACACCCGCCTCATGTTGTCGTTATTGCCACCCGAGGCGTCCGTTCCTCTGGTGTTTTCCGTTCTTCTCCACGACACAGGCAAACCCGCCACATTCCGGCGAGATGAGACCGGGCGCATTCGCTTCAACGGGCACGAGAGCGTGAGCGCGGAAATCACCAAGGCGATTTTTGAGCGTCTCCGGTTTTCCAACGCTGAGACAAAAGCCACAGTGGTTGGTGTCAAAAACCACATGTCATTCAAGGATGTGAAAAATATGCGTGTGGCCACGCTCAAGCGCTTCCTAGCTCGTCCCACCATTGAAGATGAGATGGAACTTCACCGTGTGGATTGCCTGGGATCCCATGGCTTGCTCGACAACCATGATTTCCTCCGCACTAAGCAGGTCGAGTTTTCCAATGCACCGCTCATCCCCTCGCCGCTCATAACTGGGCGAGACCTTATTAACAACGGATACAAGCCCGGCCCGCTGTTCAAAAAAATCCTTGACGCCGTGGAGGCTATGCAACTCGAAGGTATAGTGACAACTCCTGAGGAGGCTCTGGCGTGGGTAAAGGCCCAAAACTTTGATATGGTCTTTTGATTTCCACTGGTTTTGAGGATGAGTGGTATTTCCTTGCGGCATATATGGCGAGAGCGTAAATAATAGAAGATCTTTCAAGAGTATTATAATTACTTATTGAAGCTCGGAAGGGTGGCTGAGTCCGGTTTAAGGCACTCGACTCGAAATCGAACGTAGGGAAACCTACCGCGGGTTCAAATCCCGCCCCTTCCGCCATTACCACTTTTTTCATGAAAGAAATAATTCCCCTTCGTCAGGATTGCGAAAGAAGAGGGATTCAA
>JBIJCR010000010.1:0-36333 GCA_044344595.1 Terrimicrobiaceae bacterium | reverse complement strand
TCTCGGCTGCGGCCTTGAAGGCGATTCGAAAAATACGCCGCGCTCCGGCATATGTCCGGGCATTCTGGCTGCAAAGCGAACTGGCTTTTCAGTAGTGTAAATCTTTTTTGGAATAATCAGTAATATTCAGAGGATTTTGATATCATTTCGTTTAAAAATCTTGCAAGACTCTTGATAAAAAGTAGTTATAACATAAGTTATTTCCCGACAATTCGAATCAACCTGCGCCAGTTAAAAATCTGCTTTAGCGGAGAATCCAAGCTGCTGAGAGGCCCAGCACTGTGGAACCTAGTCCGCTTGCGGCCGAGGCTAGAAGGTAGAGCACAAAAAAAGAAAACCGCCCGTCGCGAAGAAAGCGTTGTAGATCGACGGCCAGCGTGGAGAAGGTGGTGACAGATCCGCAGAAGCCCGCAGCGAGTGCCACATAAAAAATTTGTGGAATGATATCTCTTGAACAAAGCCCGACGATCAGGCCCAGAACAAGTGAACCGAGCGCATTCACAAAAAGCGTTCCAAAAGGGAATTCTGCTTCGGATGCTAGCGCCCGGCTTGCATTCGTATGCACAAAGCCTCCGAGGTGATAGCGCACAAGTGCGCCGATTGATCCCAGCAAGGCTATTAGCAGAATCTCTATCATCGTCGGGCTAGCTTCTTGTCCATACCGAGCTTTGCTCCAGCCCAGACCACGGCGATGCCACACGAAAAACTCGCAGCAAAGTAGACCAGCGCAAGCGCCGAGGAGTCGGAGTGCACCATTTGCACCATCTGGAGATTCATAGTGGAGAATGTTGTATACGCGCCGCAGAAGCCGATTCCGGCAAAGCACCGCAGCCACTCACCGGCGGCTCCGCTCGTTTCAACTCGCGCCAGAATCCAGCCAAGACAAAACGCTCCTGACAGATTGATGACAAATGTGGCCCAGGGAAATCCTGAACCCGTTTGCAGCAACGAGGCCGCCGCAAGTTCGATTCCATGTCGCGACAGCGCACCTATCGCGCCGCCGGTCGCAATCCAAAGCGAGGGATATCGAAAAACTTTCTTCACCCTGCGAAATTAGACAAATCGAACCGATGAGCCAAGGAGAGAGGCTGCATCAGGCAAGGTGACGGTGTGTCCGCTCAGGAAAAGAGCCTCAAGATGGTTTCGTGAGCCGAGTTCGCCTGTCCGGATAGTGCTGTGGCTGCATCGGCGAGGACGTATCTTTGGGAGAGAGCGAGACTTTCCTTGGCGGATTGGGCGTTTGAGATTTTCGAAGCTGTCATGTCGGGGCAAGGATGGATTGTCGCGGAGGATTCCGAAATTTCGCGGAGCTTGGCTTGTTCTTTCTGATTTTCCTCGCGTGCGGCGAGAACGGCTTCATGGCAGGCCGAAGGGCTTTCCACGTTGATGAGCGGCCGATGGATGCATACAGCCTCTTCGATTTCATGAGCCTGCACAAAGAGAGGCTGCTCCTCCCCGTGGCGAGTGAAGAGGTCCAACCCATTGAATTTTTCACCTGTGAGGGACTCAAAAAGATCTAAGAAATCGGGCTGCTTGGCAGAGTTCACAAAAAGCTTCTGGATTTGCCCGAGAGCGGAATCTTGCGTCTGAAGAAAGGAAAGAGATTCGTTAAGGCGAGCTTGAAAATCTCCCGCTTCACGAATGGCGGCGGCGGATTTGCCGAAATGCGTGAGGTCGCCGGAATCGGTGAGCACATCCTGACAGCGTGAGGCAGGGTTTGGCCGGTGCTCGGTGTGCCGGTCGCGGGCGTGCCTCTCCTGCAGTCCGCGTGCGGTAAATGCGGAGGACGCATTGGTTTTGATGATGAACGACATATCCTTTGTCTTGTTGTGCGGATTCCGTTCCGCTTTCGGACAGGCGCTGGTCTGCGCCTGACAAGGTTTCACATCGGCATTTACCGCCCCGGATTTAGAAATAAATCAGGGCGCTGAGAGAAGAATGATTTGAGACTCCCGAATGGGGAGGACTCACGGTGTGGGCGTCGGCGTTGGAGTCGGCGTTGGAGTCGGTGTTGGAGTCGGTGTTGGAGTCGGTGTGTAGCCGGGGACTCCTCGATTGGCGAGGATTTGACCGATAAGGTCCAGCGCTCCGGCGCTGTCGAGGCTTTGGTTATTAGCCTGTCTGGTAAGATTGGAATCGTAGTTGGCCGTGGCTTTGCTGGAACCTGCAAAGCCGTATTCAAACGAGGTCGTGGTGCCATTGGATGTCGTGCTATTTCCGGTGCCTGCATCTACTTGAGGACTGCTTGCAAGGAAGTAGCCTTGCAGCTTTTTGGCGAGTTTGGAGCGCTGATCGCCGCCAATATTGCGGTTTGACTCGATGGCACCGATGACTTGCAATGCGGCATTCTCGGTTCCTGAAGAGGTTCCGAACAACACGGCATGATCGTAACCGGAGTAGTCGAGTATCGTGGAATAGTTGCCGGCAACAAGTCCGGCAGTTTGATAATACGTGAAGGTGTTCGGGTCTGTCAGCACGATCACGGACGAAAATGTGGATGATGCGAGATCGACTACGAGGTAGCCGCTATCAAAGATGTTGTAGTTCACACTGCGGCCGGTTTTTTCGAGAGAAAGATTATAGATCAGGACTTGGGCGTTGGCTGCGGAAGCCAGTAAAGTCAGAAATGCAAGGACTGTGCAGATGAATCGGTTCTTCATGTTGATACGGTATGTGGTGCGTGAATGGGGGTCAATTTTGTATCGGAGGCTTTTTTCTTTTGAAATGGAGGAGGCACTCGTCGTCGAGGGTTTCCAATTTTGTTAATCGAAACTCGAGCGGCTTCGGCAGAAAATCGCCGGGCAGGCCAGTGAGCGTGGGTGCGGCTGCTCCTCCGAAGAGAGCTGGCGCCAGTGTGAGGTGGATTTCGTCGAGGAGGTTGGCGGCGGCGAGGGAGCGCAGGAGGGCTCCCCCGCCTTCGCATACGAGGGACTTTACCCCATACTCGGCCCGAAGTATCGCGAGTGCGGCTGGGAGGGGAACTGCTGGGGATTCGTAGAGGTGCAGGTCGCAAAGAGCAGCGAGGGTGGTGCGGAGTTTTTGTGGCATGCGCGTGGTGGAAAGGATGACTATTGGCGAACCGGTATGCTGGAAGATTTTCCACGCGGGATCGATTTTCCCGGCGTTGCTGATGACGACGCGCAAGGGCTCTGGAGGGAGGCCACGCTGGACGCGGGCGGCGCGAAGTTTTTCACTCGAGAGCCGCATCGACATGGTGTCAGCAGCCACAGTGCCGCGTCCAGCAAGGATGGCGTCGTGTCGCGCGCGGATCTCGCCGATGCGCGCCTTGTCGGCCGGCGAAGTGAATTGGGATGGCGTGAGGTTTTTTGTGCTGATCTTGCCATCCGCCGTCATGGCGAAGTGGGCGTGGATTTTCGGCCTCATGCCTTGGGCGGGCGACCGGCTTCGATATTGTGCTCGACGCGTTTTTCGAGATCGTCGACGGATGTTTTCATTTCCTCGAGAGAGGCATGTTCGCTCGAGCGGTAGGCGAGATAGATGGCGCCGCCGATGAGGCTCCAGAAGACCTGCATCATAAATCCGGAAAGCGAGACGAGCGTGGCGATGGGTTCAGGGGTGGAATAGAGGGCGCCGAGGATTTTGATGAAGAGGCCTTCTCGGAGGCCCGCTCCTCCGACGCTGATGGGCAGCGCAGTGACAGTCGCCACGATGGGCATCACGCAATAAACACTCAGCAGGTTCAGCCCGGCGGCGAAGGCCTTGGCGCCGAACCAGAATGTCGAGAACATGAGGAGGTGCGCGGGAATCGAGATCAGGAATGCCATGCCCACGGATTTGCCGGCCCGGGCGTATTCCACAAAGGCGCCGGCGGCTTCGGCAATTTTGTCGCGGGCGGGTAGCCAGCGGGGAAGCTTGGTGGTGAGGTCGAGGCGGCCGGTGAGCCAGGCTAAGAGGATAAAGCAAATGGACCCGCCGAGAATGAGGGCCGCAGTGAAGACGCCATAGCGCGTCAGCTCATGCTTCATGAGGTCACTCCAACGGAGGAGGATGACAACGGCCGAAACAGCTGCCAGTGCCAAGACGCCGACCACCCGGTCGATGAAAACGCTCAGGAGAGCGCCGGCTTTTTTATCCGGAGCCTCGCGCATGATGAGAAAAATTTTGATAATATCGCCGCCTGTCGATCCCAGCAGGAAGAGATTGAAAAACATGCCGATCAGGAGAATTCGGAGGCTGCGCCAGTACGAAATGACGATGCCCTGCACCTCCAGGAGTAGGAGCCAGCGTTTGGCTTGCAGAAAAAGTGCACCGCCCAGTGCGGCCAGGCCGGGCACGAGCCACCAGTTATTGGCGGCATCCAGCGCGGCGAGGAGTTTTTGGTTTTGCTCGGGATCACGAAAAATCCACCAGAGTAGTCCGATGGTAATGATGATCTGGATGGTCGTCAGAACATGGCGTCTCATGACTTATTTGAACTTTTTATTCCACTCGTTTGCCGCCTCGACGATATCGGCCGCTTCTGTGCGCGGGGACATTTCCAAAACGGCGGCACACTTTTTGGGCAGGAGGGGCACCAGTTGGTCGAAGGGTGTTTCGCCCTTGAAGGGTGGGCAGTGGTCGCGGAAGGGTGGGCGTGTGTCGTGAATGTGGCATCCGATGAGGTGCGGCGCCATCCTCTCGAGATGCTGCGCATGGTCGATGAGGCCGAGGTTGTGTTTGATCTGGGCGTGGCCGAAGTCGTGCCAGTAGCCGGTGTGCGCAGCATCGAGGCGCTGAAGAAAGTCGGGAAACTCGCGCTCGGAGGGAACGGCTTCGTAATACTCGCGGTTTTCGATGCCGAGCTTCACACCGCGCTTGCCGGCATGGGATACGGCTTCGCCCAGGAGTTCCAAGACCCGCGCATTGTGCATGGCCGCGACTTTTTCGCGCGCCTGGACCGCCTCGAGTTTTCGTTTGATGAAATCGCGGGAGAAAATTTTCCCCTGCTCGACCATTTGGCGCAGTGGGGCGGTGAGGTTGAGGGAGCGGATGCGTCCGGTGTGCACCACGACAAAGGGAGCGCCGAGTTTTTCAGCCCAGTCGATGGTGGAAAGGGTCAGACGCAGAGCGCGGTCACGGTCTTTTGGCCGGTGGGAGGTGAACTCATAGCAATCGGGCGAGTCGGTGAGGACCTCAATCGGCATGGGCAGGAAATTATGAACACTGGAGATGCTGAACTTGTGGCGCTTGCGGGCCTGCAGCACGCCTTCGAGCTGGGAGGAGCGGATGCCGTGACTCAGCTCGAGCGATTCAAAACCAAGGGACAGGATTTCCTCCACCATGGTGCAGCCGTCCTGATGGCGCCAAGAGTTCCAGCAGGTGGAAAGGGAAAGTTTCATTTCAAATCAACCACAGAGGACGCGTTTTGCTGTTTCGATGCCAGAGCGTAAAGCCGCCTGTATGCTGGCTCCACGCTCCCAGTCGCCGCAAGCATAGACATTTTGAGGCAGATCGGGGAAGGCATTCCTCGCCGCGAAGCCGGGTGCTTGGCTGGGAACCGCATAGGGCACATGGATCGTTTCGAGGTGTTCGAGAGCGCCGGCCGCGTGGGGGAAAACGGCGGAGATTTCCTGCGTGGCTTCGCTGGCAAGCTGCTCCTTGGAAAGCCTGCTGTCGTCGAGAATGGTGGCTGAAACCAAATGCCAACCCTCCGGAGCGAAGCTGTGAGCGATATTTGTGATCTGAACAAAGTGCCGCACCTGGCGATTGCCGCCTTCCGGCAGCACGATGCACGGATCCTTGTACAGAGAGGTCTGCGTTTTGAAATAAACAACAGACACGCCGCGCGCAGGCAGTGGCGATGGCAGGCAAAGGAGGCCGGCGAGTGAAGGCGCGTCGAGCGCTAGGATGATTTTATCGGCACGGATCGTCTCGCCATTTTCCAGGACAACGCCGTTTCGATCGTGGGAAATGGCTGCAACACGCGTGTTGAGGCGAATCGAAGAGGACGGCAAGCGCGCCGCAATGGCTTCGGGAAGGGCCTGGATGCCGGCGGCGGGAATCCAGGCCTGGCCGGTGAGAAATTTTTTCAGGTAGTAGAGAAACAGTCCGGCGCTGGTCGCAAGGTCATTGTCGAGCAGCACACCGCCAAAAAAGGGTTGGGCGAAGCGGCTGAAAAACGACTTCGAGAAGCCGCGCTGCTTCAAGAAGGCGCGCGTCGAGAGGTCTGCCGTGGACGCGCAACGGTCCAGGAGTTTTTCACCCGGCGTGAACAGCAACTCCGCTCCCAACTTCGCCAAGCAGACCTTGTCTCCTATGGAAAAGGCAGGCGAGAGGAGCGCGGAGACGGGATTTTGAAACGGACTCACGAGGTGCGTGAGGCGCCGCCCGTCGTGCAACAAGGCGCCCGATTCAAACCAGTGCGGTCGCAGAGAATCTATGTCGCAAACAGATGCAACCGCATCGTAGGAACTCAGCACGACTTGAAAGCCGTGATCCAGTATGAATCCATCCTTGTACGATGTGCGCTGCCGGCCACCCACCGCAGGGGCAGCTTCAAACAGCACGAACATTTCACCGGAACGGTGTACCTGTAGGGCGCACGCAAGACCTGCAAGCCCGCCTCCAACAATGGCAATCATGCGGCGAGCTTAATCAACCGGCAGCGAAAGCAAAAGCCATTCAGCTGTTGCCGCGCAGCCGGCGTGATGGCTTACGACAGCGTGTTTCCTTGGCCGTACTGCGGAGTAGGTGCGCCATACTGCGCTTGGGTTTGCATGGATGACTGCTGATATTGCGCTGCGGGATTTAGGTATCCAGGTGCCAATGGTGAGGCAGCGGGAGGGGCTGAAAAATTTGTGTATCCCCGATCGCGCAAAAAAACCAAAAGCGCGCGTCTAATCAGGGTGCTTATTTTACGATCGCCTTCGGCGATGGCTGCCCGTTCAGCGGCGTTGAGCTCGTCGTCTGTCAGCCGCACGGTAATGCGCTGATCCATTTTTTGGTCTTTGATCATATAAATACTTATTTATGTTCTTTGTAAAAATTCAACCCTAAAGTAATGATCGAAAGTCTGTCATCCGCATATCTCTTACGACTTATCAATCGTTCAAATTCCACCGCATAGCAAGTTGTTACTGGCTGGGTGAAATACTTATACCAGCGTTTGGTGGGAAGATGCATTTCCTTGCCTAAGTGGCACGCATAGCGAAAAAATGAACAATGTCGCAAATCCGGCTAAAACCATGACGAGTTGGTCCGTCGGTGAATTTTGTCGCAGGCAGAGTGGCTGAAGGCACTTTTTTTTTAGAAAAATAACGTGTGTTGAGCGGCGGGTTTGATGTAGCGCAAAGAGGTGCTTCGTTTTTGTTATAAACCGTCGGGAACTCCCCCGGGAACTCTGAGTGCGCCAGAGGGTGCATCAGGCCCTGCGAAAATGAGGTTGATCCAATACGATTCCGAATCATTGCTGGACGAGGCATTCACAGACTGGGACTCGCTCTTAGCGAAATATGATCCGGCAAAAGTGAACTGGATTGACATTGAGGGCTTGGGAGACGTGCCTTTGCTGGAGCGGGTGGCCGAGCGTTTTGGTCTGCATGCTCTGTCGGTGGAGGATGTCCTGAACACGGCGCAGAGGCCAAAAATAGAGCCTTTTGAAAACCACTTTTTCATCGTAAGCGAGATGATTTATTTTCAGGAAGGCGATGAATTGTGCTTCGAGCAGGTCAGCTTGTTTCTGGGAGACTCGTTTTTGATCACGATCCAAGAGGACGCGGGTCATGATGTGTTCGAATCGGTGCGGACCCGCTTGAAATCAGGCCGTGGCTATGCACGCAGTATGAAGCCCGACTACCTCGCCTACGCGCTCTTGGATGCGACGGTGGATCAAATATTCCCCGTTCTGGAATCCGTTGGCGACAGCATCGAGGAGGTCGAAGAGGAGTTGTTGGAAAAGCCGGTGCGGAGCAGCCTGAGGAAGCTTTACGAGGCAAAGCGGCTTCTTCTGGCGCTGCGCCGCGCGGCCTGGCCGCACCGGGAAATTTTCAGCACCCTTATGCGCGATGATTCCGGACTCGTTTCACGGGCTACGCAGTTGTATCTGCGCGACTGCTACGACCATGTTACGCAGATCATCGACATCATCGAGAGCTATCGCGATCTCAGTGCGGGTCTTATGGATCTTTACCTCTCGAGTGTTGGATTCCGGACAAATGAAATCATTCGCGTTCTGACCATTGTTTCGGTTTTATTCATCCCTCTGACATTTCTGGCTGGCGTTTACGGGATGAATTTCAAGACCGAGTTTCCAGCGAATATGCCCGAACTTTCCTGGCCCTTCGGCTACGTTTTCTTTTGGGGATTGTGCGCGATGATCTCCGGCGGGATGCTGGCATTTTTCAAACGCAAGCGCTGGTTTTGATCCGCCTCACCGTAATTGTGCGAGGATCACATGGCATGCCATGGTTTGTTTGACCTCGGCTTTTTCTTTGCTCACAGAATTGGTTTTTCCCGTGATGTTGCGGATGGAAACTACCCGGGGCGCTCCATCCAAGAGGGGGGCGGAGCCGCTGTAGAGGCGGCTGGAAAATCGTCGGAGACCGGCATCGACGCCTTCCGAGAGGCGGATTTCGACTTGGAGGGAATTGTTTTTCAAGGTGCCTTTCACCTCCGCGCGGGAGTTCCCGAGGCGCGTGGAGGAGTTCAGTACGGCGTTGGATGGAAGGGACTGGGTGAAAAGCACCGTGCCGCCCTTGAGATACGGCACGTCGGTGAGGGTGCGGTCGGCATTCGTGATTTCGGCGAGGTTCAGACCTGCGAGAGCGGCATTGAGTTCGGCGGCCGTTTTTACTTCTGGAAATTGGATAACAGCGAGATCAAGTTGACTCGCAAATGCGGAAAACGTCTGGAATAGAAAAACAAGGGCTGCAAGGCGGATCATGTCTTCGGATTTATTACCGAGTCCTGAATTGGCAATGAGATTTTCATGGACCACACATGACAGGGAGCTGCGCACCGCGCACTCCTGGTCGAGCGCTAACAGTTGTGCGGTTGTAGCTTGCGTTCATGGAATGAATGGTTCCGGAGAGCAATTCCATCCCCTCCCGGCGCGCATTCCCGGCTATGCGTTTCACGCGCTCGATCTGCGAGGGCAGGGCACCGACCACATCGCCGGACGGCGCGGGGCGGCGTTGGAGTTTGAAAAGCAAATGCTGGACATCGCCGCCTTTGTCGCCGCATTGCGTGAAGCCCATGCGGCGCGGCCGGTTTTTCTCATGGGCGAAAGTATGGGCTCTCTCCTGGTCGCAGGCTACGCAGGGTGGTCGAGAAAAAGCGGTGAATCCCGCCATGCGGTGGATGGTGTGATTTTATCCGTTCCGGTCGTTGGCTTGCGACGGTCAGTGCCTGGATATTTGCGATGGATTTTACGGCGCTTGGCAACAGTTGCTCCAGACTTCAGGCTGACACCAAACCGGTTTGTGAATGGAAAATCCATCGCCCCTCCGCTGACGAGGGACCGCGCGTATCAGAACTCCCTGAGCGAAAAACCGCATCATATCAGCGGATTCAGCCTTCGTTTTTTGGTTGAGCTGGGGGATCTGATTCATGACAGTAGCTCGTTGGCCGCTGGTATCCATGTGCCGATACTGGTTCTTGCGGCGGGGAATGACTGCTTTGTTAAACCCGCGCAGATCGACTCCTGGTTTGAAAAAATCCCTTCCTCGGACAAAACGTTGCTGCACTATCCGGAGGCCTATCACCTGCTTTGGCACGATTGGGACCGCGATCTTGTGGTTTCCGACATCTCCTCATGGCTCGCGAAACGGACTCAAGCCTAAGGAAGAGCGGACGCCTTTTACCCTTGAACCACTCCATCCCTTTACCGAACGATCATCCCATGCTCATAGACACACACGCCCATCTCGATTATCCGGACTTTCAAAACGACCTCGAGGTGGTTATTGCAGCTGCCCAGAAGGCTGGCGTGCAGCAGATCATCAGCATCGGAACGGGACTGGAAAGCAGTCGCCGGGCTGTCGCGCTCGCAGAGAGGTTCAACTGCGTGCACGCGGTCGTGGGTTTGCATCCCACCTATGTCTATGAGGAATCGGAGGGCTGGTTGGAAGGCCTCCGCGCGCTCGCATCCCATCCAAAAGTCGCCGCCATCGGCGAGACTGGCATGGACTACCACCATCTCCCCTCGGAGAAGCTTGCCTCGGCGGCAGGCATCAGCGCCTTGCAGGCGGAAATTGCGGACGACACCCAGGCGGCGATCATTGATGGAGCCTACAAATCCGCGCAGGCCGAAGCTTTCACCGCGCAACTCGATCTTGCTGCGGAATTCGGACTAAACGTGGTCATCCACCAACGTGACGCCTGGGATGACACTTTGGATATTTTAAAAGACTACACCGGCCGCCTTCGCGGCGTGTTTCACTGCTTTGGCAACACACCGGATCAGGCGAGGCAAATCCTCTCGCTCGGCCACCTTGTTTCGTTCACAGGAATCGTCACATTCAAAAATGCAGCACTCGTGCGGGATGTTGTCGCCGGCATTCCTCCCGATGCCTTCATGGTGGAAACCGACTGCCCCTACCTGGCTCCGGTTCCACATCGCGGCAAGCGCTGCGAACCCGCCCATACGCGGCTCGTTGCTGAAAAAATTGCCGAAATTCGTGGTGCCTCACTCGAAGCAATCGCCGCTGCCACCACACAGACCGCGAAGGAGTTTTTCAGGCTGTAATCTCACAGTCTCATCACGCTTATTTACCGATTGCAATCGGGCATCCACTTTCACAAAGTGAGTCCTCTTTCTTTAACTATGAGCCAATCCAACGCACTCGACCAACTCAAGCAATTCACCACTGTCGTCGCTGACACGGGAGACTTCGAAAGCATCCGCGCTTACGAGCCTCAAGATGCAACCACCAACCCGACGCTCATTTTCAAAGCCGTACAACAAGCAGAATACAAGCCTCTCTTGGAAAAAGCCATCGCTGATAACCGCAGCTCATCCCTCAGTGGCTCCGCACTGCACCGCAAAGTCATCGACGATCTGCTTATCGCCTTCGGCCGCGAGATTCTTTCCATTGTCCCGGGCCGGGTTTCTACTGAAGTCGATGCCCGCCTGTCCTTTGATGTCGATGCTACCGTCGAGAAGGCCCGCTACCTCATCGGTCTCTACGAGAAGCTCGGCACCCCCCGCGAGCGCGTTCTGATCAAGATCGCATCAACCTGGGAGGGAGCTCAAGCTGCTGCCATCTGCGAAAAAGAAGGCATTCATTGCAATCTCACGCTTCTTTTCTCGCTTCCTCAGGCCATCGCCTGCGCCGAAGCCGGCGTCCGCCTCATCTCGCCATTCGTCGGCCGCATCTACGACTACTACAAGGCAAAAACCGGCAAGGAATATGTCGGTGCCGATGACCCAGGCGTGGAGTCCGTCCAGAAAATTTTCACCTATTACAAAAAATTTGGTTACCAAACCCAGGTCATGGGAGCCAGCTTCCGGAACACCAGCCAGATCCGCGAATTGGCTGGCTGCGACCTCCTCACGATCGCTCCCGAGCTTCTCAAGGAACTCAAAGATTCCTCGGACGCCGTCACCCGCAAGCTTGACGCCACTTTAGCCGCAGGCGACAGCGTTGAGAAAATCGCGATGGATGAAAAAACCTTCCGCTGGATGCTCAACGAAGATGCCATGGCCACCGACAAGCTAGCCGAAGGTATCCGAAAATTTGCCGTCGATATTGTTCAACTCGAAAAAATTATCGTAAAAAGCTTGTAGCATTTCATGCTTAAAAAAACCCTGCTTGCGATAGTCGGTTTCGCCCTTGCCGCCTCAGTCCCGCTGCATGCGAGTACCCGTGCAACCGATTATCCGGGCTCGGTGACCTTGCTCATGGAACTCCCCGGAGTCCAATCGGATCTCGGCCTGAGCCCCGCCCAAATCAAACAAATCAACACTCTGCGGCGCGAGTTGAAATCCCGCTCCCAAGCGCTCTTGAAGTCGCCTTCCGTTGGCTCCACCGGCCTCACGCCGGACCAGCGGCTCTTCGCACTCATCGACGGCAACAATGCCAGAGCGCTTGCACTCCTCACGCCGACCCAATTCGAACGCATCAGCGAGATTCAAAACCAGATTCTCAGTTTCAGCATGCTCGTCTCCCCGCAGATTCAAAAACAAATCCGCCTCACATACCGGCAAAGAGCCTCAGTCGAAGCCCTGCGGATGCGCGGATTGGAATTTGTTGCCGCAATCAACCGTTCCTTCGCTTCCGGTGCCGTCTCCCACAAAAACCGCGTCGATATTCTCCGTGACTACCGCATGCGGCAAGCCGAGGAAATGAAAGCTCTCCTTACCCCCGCCCAGCGAAGTGCCTTCGCCGCCCTCTGCGGCAAGCCGCTCTCCAAGATCTGAAGAGAACGCCAGGTGCTCCATTTGAAAAGCCTGCTCCAAAGAAAGAGCGCGTTTGATACTCGTCGAATCACCTGTCGTTCAGTTTATAAATCGTTTTTAACAAAGTAAATATGCCGTAGGTTGGGCGTGATTCTCAGGGGATTACGCGCAACCGCCTAAACTCGAACTTACAAAATTAAGACTTCAGTTCTCAGCAAGCCGCAGGCAGGCTTTGCCAGGTATTTTTCCAATCGCGCAGGGATTGGCGGAATTGATCTCCCGCTTTTTGCAGGCTTTTGCGGAGTTCGGCCATTTCTCGACGGGAGATTTCGGTTTTTCCTGCCGCAGCGGCGCGGTATTCGACGAGCAGTTCCTCCCAGCGGAGGAGGGCTTCATCCATGCGGGCACGGGCAGTTTGCACCATGGAATGAATTGAGTCGGAGATCGGGGTGGGCTGTGCAAGCAGTTTTGCTTCCAGCAGACGATCATGCTCAGCGATTTGAGCTTTGAGGATTCTTTCCTCTGGCACGGTGCGGAGGTTGCTGACTAAGCCGAGTTTGTTGAGAATCCAAATAGCCCACTTGGTGGGGTCGTATTGCCAAGGTTTGACGCCATTTCGGTAGTCATACTGGAACTCGTGGTGGAAGTTGTGATAGCCCTCACCGAAGGTGAAGATTGCCATGACGAAGCTGTCTCGGGCTGAGCAGTGGGTCGAATACGGGCGGTCGCCGATCCAGTGGCAGAGCGAATTGATGCAGAAGGTCGAGTGGTGCACGAGCACGACGCGGGCAAAGCCGGAGAGCAGGAACGCGCCGAGAGCGGCATTCGCGCCACCGTAGAGATACCCTATGAGCGAAGGAAGGCCGAAGCTCATGAAAATGGCGATCGGCACATAGTATTCGTGCTGCAGCCAGGCGAGGCGGTCTTTTTGCAAATCCCGCACCCATGTGAGAGGCGTGTCGGGGCCGCGGCGGAAGAGAAGCCAACCGATGTGGGCGTGGAAAAGCCCGCGCGAAATGTCATAAGGATCGTCATCGTGGTCCACGAATTTGTGGTGGCGGCGGTGGTCGGCCGACCAGGCCAGCGCGGAACCCTCAAACGCCGCCGCACCGAAGAGCAGGGTGTAAAGTTTCACTAACGGATTCGCCTGGAAAGTTAGGTGGGAGAACAGGCGGTGGTAGCCAAGAGTAATGCTCATACCTGTCGAAAAGGTGAAGAAAAGGAATAGAGCGACTTGGAAAAAATTGAGGCCGTTTTGCCAGATATAGAGAGGAACGGCCGTGCAGGTGACAAGGAAAGTTCCGATGAGGAAGATGCTGTTCGTGACTCGAATTTTGCTGAGGATATTTTTCATGAAACAGATATGGGTCAGCCGAACCGGGCGGCCGCTTAGGTGATCACGGTATCTTTAGGACTGCGAACAAGTGTTATAATCGCGAATTTTGAGGTTTTTGCAAGTGTCGTGTCTTGCAAGGAGTCGCCAAACCGATATTCTAACTTTTTCTTTAACTATGAGCCAGACGTTACTCGACAAGGTGTGGGCGGCCCACACCGTCCGCACCCTTCCGAATGGAGCCACACAACTTTTGATCGGTACCCACCTCATTCACGAGGTCACCAGCCCTCAGGCCTTTGGCATGTTGCGCGATTTGAATCTCAAGGTGCTCTACCCCTCGCGCACCTTTGCCACGGTCGATCACATCGTGCCCACCGATGAACGCTCCGAGCCATTCAGCGACGACCTTGCGGATGCCATGATCAAGGCCCTGCGCTCAAATTGTGCGGAAAATGGCATTACCTTCTTTGACCTTCCCACCGGCAAGCAGGGTATCGTTCACATCGTTGGGCCCGAGCAGGGCATCACCCAACCCGGCACCACGATCGCCTGTGGAGACTCGCACACGTCAACCCACGGCGCATTTGGCGCGATCGCCTTCGGTATTGGCACCAGCCAGGTGCGCGATGTCCTCGCCACGCAGACCATGGCACTCCACAAGCCGAAGGTCCGCCGCATCAATGTGAATGGAAAACTCAGCCCCGGCGTGTATGCGAAGGATGTCATCCTACATATCATCCGCAAACTGGGGGTTAACGGAGGTCTTGGCTACGCTTACGAATACGGCGGCACGACCTTCGACGCCTTCACGCAAGAGGAGCGCATGACGGTTTGTAACATGTCTATCGAAGGCGGCGCCCGCGTTGGTTATGTGAACCCAGACGAAACCACCTTCGAGTATCTTAAAGGCCGTCCCTACTCGCCGAAGGGCGCTGATTGGGAGGCCGCCGTCGCCCGCTGGAAGGCGATCGCATCCGACCCGGATGCCAATTACGACGATGTCGTGACCTTCGACGCCGCCGATATCTCGCCAACTGTGACTTGGGGTATCAATCCCGGTCAGGCCATTTTCATTCATGAGAAGGTGCCATTCCCGAATGAAGTTCCGGAGAAAGACCGCTCGACGGCCGAGGAGGCGCTTGCCCACATGCTGTTGAAATCCGGCAATCCTATCAAAGGCACAAAAGTCGATGTCGCCTTCCTCGGCAGCTGCACAAACGGTCGCCTGAGCGACCTCCAGGAAGTCGCCCGTTATATCAAAGGCCGCAAGGTCGACAAAGGCGTGAAAGCTATCGTCGTTCCCGGTTCGCAAGGTGTCGCCAGTGTCGCCGAGAGCATGGGTCTGGCGGAAATCTTCCGCGAAGCCGGCTTCGAATGGCGCGGGGCCGGATGCTCCATGTGCCTCGGCATGAACCCCGACAAGCTCGTCGGCGAACAACTCTGCGCCAGCTCCAGCAATCGTAACTTCAAAGGCCGCCAAGGCAGCCCAAACGGCCGCACGGTTCTCATGTCCCCACTCATGGTCGCCGCTGCAGCTCTCTCCGGAGAAATCTCCGACGCCCGCGAAGTCTTCGGCATCAACTAAACACTCCACATTTAAAAAAAACCCATGGCTCTCGAAAAAATCACCCAAGTTTGCGGACGCGGCGTCTATGTTCCCGGCGACGACCTTGACACCGATCGCATCATCCCCGCTCGCTTCATGAAGTGCATCACTTTTGACGGGCTCGGCGAATTCGCCTTCTACGACGCCCGTGCCTTTGCCAAGGCCGACGGACAAACCCACCCGCTTGACGACGCGCGCTTCATCGGCGCCAGCATCCTGTTCTCGGGCTCCAACTTTGGCTGCGGTAGCTCCCGCGAGCACGCCCCCCAGGCTCTCTACCGCTTCGGAATCCGCGCGATCATCGCCGAGAGCTTCGCCGAGATTTTCTTTGGAAATTCCATCACCCTTGGTATGCCCTGCGTCGTGATGAGTGGTGAAAACATCCGTTCCGTGGCCAAGCTCATCGAGTCCGACCCGACAGCACTCCTCACCCTCGACCTTATGGAGAAAAAACTCTCCATTGCAGACATGGATTTCCCTATCACCATCGCCCCTCACGCCCATGAGGCGTTGGTCACGGGCAAATGGGACGCCATTGCCGACCTCCTCGAGGGCATCGACGCCGTTCGCGCCCGCGCCGCGACCCTGCCCTATATGGCTGCATAAGGCGACGGTTAGAAGAGGAAAAAGAGTCGCGTAGTTATCTCACATTCGGCAGTTGAGCGTTCTGACTTTGAATGGAAACTGCTGAATTCTAAAGTTAAGCATACATGGGGCTTTTTTTGTGATGGTGAACTGCTTGGCAGGAGGCCATGGAGAAGTTCTGGAGCCACCTTGATGTGCGGGTGGGCCTTGGCAAGCATCCCCTGGCCGATGTGGAAAGGACAACCCACTCCTGGAATTAGCCATCCTGCTCGCTGAAGAGGAAGTTGAAGTCTTCGAGCGTTAGGGCGCGGGCGAAGTTTTCCTCACCGAGGATGTCGTTGGCGAGGGCGCCTTTCTTTTTTTGGAGGAGGCGGATTTTTTCTTCGATCGTGCCTTTGATGATGAGTCGGTAGGCAAAGACGGTTTGTTTTTGGCCGATGCGGTGCGTGCGGTCGATCGCTTGGGCTTCGACGGCGGGGTTCCACCACGGATCGAAGAGCACGACATAGCTGGCGGCGGTGAGGTTGAGGCCTGAGCCGCCGGCTTTGAGGCTGATGAGAAAAACGGCTGGCCCTTCGTGTTTCTGGAAGGAATCCACGAGCGGGCCGCGGTCGTCGGTGGAGCCGGTGAGTTTAAATGTCTTCCACTCTTTGGCCGTGATCTCGGACTCGATGATTTCGAGCATTTCCACGAACTGCGAGAAGACGAGCACCTTCTGGCCCTCTTCCATGAGGGGCTCGAGGAGTTCGAGAAGGGCGGAAAGTTTGGCGCTGTCCTCGGCGTTGTCGGTGGATTTCTTTTTCTCCGCATCCTCGAGGCCGAGGAGGCGGGGGTGGCAGCAGATCTGACGCAGGCGCAGGAGACTGGTGAGGATGTTGAACCTCATTTTATCTAGCTGCTTCGAGGTTTCGATTTTAAGCAACTGGGCGCGGGCGCGCTTGATCTCGGCTTTGTAGAGGGTGGATTGCACGCCTTCGAATTCCACGACGAGATCCTCCTCCACGCGGTCGGGCAAATCGCGGGCGACTTCATTTTTCGTTCGGCGCAGCAGGAACGGCCGGGTGCGTGCGGCGAGTCGGCGGCGCGCGAAGGGGTCGTCTTTTTTGTCAAACTGCTTGGTGAAAGCCGCGCGGTTTCCAAGTGCGCTAGGCATGGCGAAGGCGAAGATCGACCAGAGGTCGAGCAGGCGGTTCTCGATCGGGGTTCCACTCAGCGCGAGACGGTATTTCGAAGGCAGGGCGCAGGCGGCTTTTGCATTTTGCGAGGCGGGATTTTTGATGGCCTGGGCCTCATCGAGGATCACTGCTCCCCAAGAGACCGCGCGAAGGGCGTCCTCGTGAGAACGCAGTTGCGGGTAGTGGATCACAAGCAGGTCCACCGACCCGTCGAGGCCGGTTTTTCCAGCCGAAGCGCGGTTCCAGACATCGACTTTGAGCTCTGGAAAGAATTTGCCGCATTCGTTGGCCCAGTTGTCCTGAACGGATTTGGGACAGATGACGAGCACGGGATCGGTAATTTTGCTTTCTTTCCGCAGCCAGGCGATCCAGGAGAGGGCTTGCAGGGTTTTCCCAAGGCCCATGTCGTCGGCCAGCACGCCGCCGAAATTGTTTGCCGTGAGGTAGGCGAGAAAGTGGAAGCCGTCGAGTTGATAGGGGCGCAGGGTGGCAGTGATGGCATCTGGTGCCGGTGGTGTGACGCGCGTCTGGATTTCCTCCACGCGGCGGCGGACCTGGGCGATGCGCTCGCGCCCTAGGAGCGAGGTGGTCTTTTTGGTGAGGCCTGAAAGCTGAAGCGCGTGCAGGCGTTGCTTTTCGTTGCTGAAATCGTTCACCGATAGGCCGAGGTCGGCGAGTTCCTTGAGTTGTTCCTCCGTGAGTTGGTATTCGAGTTTCCGCCAACCCTTGCCTTCAAGGCGTACCCATTTGCCCTTGGCCTTGAGGAGGAGGTTGATTTCATCCTGGGTGAGCGTGCTGTCATTCACATGCAGCGCCACGCTGAGATCGAACCAGTCGATGCCGTCCTTGGAGTCCTCGATGTCGATCTGCACATGGCCGGCCACTCTGCCATCGCGGAGGCTCGCGAGCTGGGCATCCAGCTCTACGACACAGCCCGCCGGGCGCCGGTCGAGCCATGCGATGAATTGGTCTGGCCACTCTTTGCCGGACATGCGCTGCTCGTGCCAGATTTGGTGTCCGGAATGCATGGCCTGCTTGAGGGGAATCGAGCGGAGCCACTCGGCAGCGGGACCCATGGCGGATTTGTCGAACTGAATCAGTGCATCAACTGCCAACTTGGGTTCGAAGTCCCAAGAGTTGCGATTCCACCAGTTCGTTCCACTCCAGACCAAGGGTTTTTCGTAGCCTTGGAAGTCCGTTTGGGCGTTGAGTTGGAAGAAATCTGCCGTGCCTCCGTGGTAGCGGTAAATCCTGCACTGGATATTCACCGTGGCCGCGATGCGCTGAACTTTTTTCTCCATGTGCGAGGGCACGGGAATGCCCAGCGTCGTGAGCGCGCCCATGCCCTCCCGGGACTCCATCGCTTGCGACGGAATCACGAGTGGCCACCGCGGGCTTTCCTCTCCAAAGGGCCAAACTGCAATGGGGTAGACGGCGTTGCCCGTCACGTATTGAAGCGGCCTGCCGGAAAGAATGGCTACGGGGGGCGGGGGTAGCTTCCCGGCTTCGTCTATCAGCATGAGTGCGTAATCATCTGCCGTGCCTTCCGGAGCTCTGAGCTCCCAACGCAGGGGGTGGACGAAAAACCGCAGAGGCTGGCCGTCTTGCCCCACGACATGCCTATTGAAAAAATCCTTGCTGGAGCTGAGTTGGGTGAGACTTTTGGAAAGGCTGGGACGCATTCCCCGGATTTCGAGGTTCGAGATGGTCCCGTAGTCATCCTTACCAGCCTGTAGGACTAGGCTAGACCCGAGGCTGAGCAGGGGTGCATTGCGCGATTGATAGGATTTCTCGATGAATTGGTTGACGAATTTCATCGAGGTTTTGCCAAATTCCGAGCTGCCGGATTCGCGCGCCTGGATGACTGCCGAGTCGGGCAGGAGCATCAGGCGGAATTCCACTTTTGGCGGGAGGGCACCCCCGTCGGAATCATCCCATTTGTCGAAGGCAGCCTTCCATCTTTTCACCTCTTTGGCGCGCTTCCAGCCTTCTTCCAAACGCGCCCATATGGCGGCGTCAACAGCTCCCGAAAGCGGCTCCGGCAGATTGATTTGTTGAGATTTGCAGGTGGCGACCAGATAGGCAAAATACTCTGCGGCATTGGCCGGGGGATTCTCTACGGGAAAAATCTCAATATCGACCATGCGCCAGAAAGCCGGGTCTCCGACGGCATTTTTGAGGTCGCTGAGATTGATCCGAGATAATTTTTTCGTCCACCAAACTTCCGCATCTTTTAAAAACCGCTGGACCGCCCGGGGTAATTTTGCCGGGAGTTTATGGGCAAGGGCCCCGTAGAGGGTATCCGAGCCTATTTCCATGACTGGAGCCTCCTCGGCAATAGACATTTCCCGTGCCTTCAATAATGTGGCGGCAAGGTGCTTGCAGAGTCTGCGCACCGGGCAATTGCACTTTAAGAGCAGTTGTTTCTTCTGAAAAAAAACCTCAATCGAGTAGATCGATCCGCCGAGCACTTTGGTCAAAATTTTTTCGCCTGCGTCATCCCAAGTCAAAGGAGCGACACTCCCCCGCCTGAAAAGGGCCCGCCCTCTTTGGATCTCTTTATCGCCAAACGACAGCAAGGCGTCTTCGACTCTCGTGCGTTGCTCGTTGGTGATGGAAAAATCGGGCGAAATCATGCGTCGTTGGGGGTCGATGCTCTTGATTTCGCTAAAAAAAACAAGTCGGCAGGTGCGCGACTTTTTCGCCTTGCCGCTCGACAGGCGCGCCGCATCTCGTTAAACCGATGACCTGTTATATATGGAGACTCTGAATTTTCTCATGAAGCCCGAGCCGTTCTTGGTGTGGACCTCTCTGGCAAAAACGCTCGGCCTGCTTGGCCTGATTCTGGGTTTGGTTTCCTACACGGTTTATGCAGAGCGTAAGATTTGCGCATGGATCCAGGACCGCGTTGGGCCGAATCGCACCGGCATTCCACTCACGAAAATCCGGATTCTCGGTCTTGGCCAGCCCATCGCCGATGCACTTAAGCTTCTCTTGAAAGAAAACTTCATTCCCCGCGAGGTCAACAAATTCTACTACTACATCGCGCCGAAGCTTTCGATGGTGCCGGCGATTCTGGTCTTGGCGGTATTGCCTTTTGGAAGCTCGCTTTTCGGTGTTCCAATGGTGATTGCCGACATCAATATCGGCGTGCTTTATGTTTTCGCCGTTTCCTCGCTGGGTGTTTATGGTATCGTGCTCGCGGGTTGGGCCTCGAACTCGAAATATCCTTTCCTTGGAGGCATACGCTCCACTTCGCAGATGATCTCCTATGAGCTGGCGCTTGGGCTATCGGTTATCCCGGTGTTCATGCTCTGCGGCACCTTGAACATGCCCGACATCGTGAACTGGCAGCGCGAGAATGGCTGGATGGTTGCACCTTTTTGGGCGAAGGGCCTCACTTGGGAAATCCTGCTCTCGGGTGACTTCAAGGCCGTGTTTGACACTTTTGCTAACGGCTTTTCTTTGTCCCGCCTACTCATTTGGATCCCAATGTTGATTTCGTTCGTCATTTTCCTGATCGCTATGTTTGCGGAGACCAACCGTGCGCCGTTTGATCTTCCCGAGGCCGAGCAGGAACTCGTCGGTGGCTACCACACCGAGTATTCCGGCATGGGTTTCGCGCTCTTCTTCCTTGGTGAATATGCGGCAATGATTGCGGGTTCGGGCGTTATCGTAACCCTCTTTCTGGGTGGCTGGAGCCTGCCGATGATCCCCGATGGCTCGATGCCGGGTCTGCCGGGCGTCATTTTCGGTCTCGTTAATATCGGCGTTTTTTTTGCCAAGGTGAGCGCGCTCTTGGTGCTCTTCATCTGGGTGCGTTGGACGGTTCCCCGTTTCCGCTATGACCAACAGATGAAGCTCGGTTGGTATTTCTTCTTCGAGCTGGCCTTGGTGAATATTTTCATCACGGCTTTCGTCTTGGCTTACATCAAAAATTAACGCCCGGTGCAAATCCTCCGTCCGAAAGACAAAGCCTACCGGCGCGGCATTGAATCGCTGAAACGCTCCTACGAAGCGGATCCCGCCGTTCGTGCGACCGTGGAGGAAATCCTCTGTGCGGTCGCCAAGGAAGGCGACGAGGCGTTGCTCCGCTATACCAAGAAATTTGGCGGTCCGGATCTCGCGCCCTATCAGATTCCCGTGACTCCCTTGGAGATTTCCGAGGCTTGTAATGCGCTTCCGGCGGAAACACGCAAGGCAATCGACGCCGCGCGCTCGAATGTGAGGGCGTTTGCCAAGCGCAGCCTGCGCAAGAGCTGGTTCATGAAAAACCGGCAGGGCGCGATCACCGGTGAGCGATTCGATCCCTTCCAACGCGTCGGCATTTATATTCCCGGCGGCACGGCGCCGTTGGTGTCCACCGCTGTCATGACCTGCACACTGGCCGAGGCTGCGGGTGTGCCGGAGATCGTCGCGGTGACTCCCGCCGGGCCTGATGGCAAGGTGCATCCCGCCTTGCTGGCCGCCCTTTCCCGCTGCGGTGCGACGGAGATTTATCGTATCGGCGGAGCACAAGCCATCGCCGCGCTGGCGCATGGCACGAAGACGATTCTTCCCGTGCAGAAAATTTTCGGCCCAGGCAATTCCTATGTCGTGGAAGCCAAGCGCCAGGTCTTCGGCAAAGTCGCCATTGACCTCTTGCCCGGCCCGAGCGAGGTGCTTGTGATCGCCGACAAGACAGCCAAGCCCGACTGGGTCGCGGCCGATCTTCTGGCGCAGGCCGAGCATGGCCATGGCAGTCAGGCGATTCTGGTTACGGATTCCGAAAAAATTCTTACAGGCGTGGAAAAGGCCGTTGAGCGACAGACGAAGCTTTCGCAGCGTCCCGCCGAACTCGCCAAGGCGCTCAAAAATACCAAGCTCATCCTCGTTGAGGACATGGAGGCCGCCATTCGTATCGCGAATGAATACGCCTCTGAGCATGTCGCCATCGCTACCGAGGCGCCAGGCGAAATCGCCCTCCAACTTCGCACCTCGGGCGCGATCTTTCTCGGCGGCCTGTCGCCAGTTGTCGGCGGCGACTTTTTGGCGGGTCCGAGTCACGAGCTTCCCACGGGCGGGGCGGGGCGGTCCTTCGCCGGCCTCACAGCGGACCAATTCCAGCGCCGCACAAGCGTCGTCATGTTCGACGAAGCCTCCCTGCGCGCCTCCCTGCCGCATATTGAAACCTTCAGCGCCATCGAGGGTCTCGACGCTCACGGCCGCTCGGCTTCCATCCGCCTTAAAAAGTGATCTGGAAAATCCGCGATCGCGAAATCGACCTATCGCGGCGTGCACGGGTAATGGGCATCATCAACGCCACGCCGGATTCCTTCTCGGATGGCGGTTCGTTTTTGGATCCCCAAGCTGCCTTGGCGCACGGTCTACAAATGGTGGCCGAGGGTGCCGAAATCCTCGATATCGGCGGCGAATCCACGCGTCCCGGCGCGCAGAGCGTCGAAGCAGATGAGGAAATCCGGCGCGTTCTGCCGATCATTCAAGCCCTTCGACGCGAAAGCCAGGTTCTCCTGTCCATCGACACATCCAAGGCTTCTGTGGCCCGCGCGGCGTTGGATGCCGGAGCGGATATCATCAATGATGTCACTGGCTTGCGTGGGGACCCCGATATGCCGACACTTGCGGCATCGTCAAAAGCAGGAATAGTCATCATGCACATGCAGGGCCGACCCCGCACGATGCAACTCGCGCCTACATACGGTGATGTCGTCGAAGAAGTGGGGAATTTTTTTCGACACGCCCTCTCACGCTCGGTAGCGTGCGGCATTGACCCGATGCGCATCGCACTAGACCCAGGAATTGGATTTGGAAAAACGCCCGAGCACAATCGCAGGCTCCTAGGAGAGATTTCTTCATTCCTTGAGTTTGGTCGTCCGCTTCTCGTTGGAGTCTCCCGCAAATCCTTTTTAGGCTGGCTTGCGGGTTCATCTGCGATGGATGATCGCTTCTGGCCAGGCGTTGCACTCACCTCACTCTGCCGTGAGCGAGGTGCCCGCATCCTGCGAGTCCACGATGTCAAACCCCACTCGGAGGCACTTCGTATGACTGAAGCGATATTAAGCCATGTTTGAACAGGCCGTGGTTTTTTTGCAGGAGCAGTGGACCTCCGGTATAGAGATCGTGATTCTCGCGACAGTCATCTATTATATCTACCTTTACCTGCGCGGAACCCATGGAGCCCGGATTTTACTTGGTCTAGCGCTGGTTTTTCTGACCCTCACACTGGTATCCCAGTTGCTGAACCTAGAGGTCATCGGCTGGCTTTTGCGGAGCATATCTGTATTCTTAGCTATTGCGTTGGTCGTGATCTTCCAGCCCGAATTGCGCCGCGCGCTCACGGAACTAGGCAGTCACCGCTTTTTTACCTCAGCCTCCCAAGAGTCCGAGACCATCGAGCTCATCACGGATGCCGTTTTCGAACTCTCCAGCAAAGGCTTCGGGGCTCTGATTGCTATCGAGCGTGAAATCAGTCTCAAAGCCATCGTGGAAACCGGTGTTGCGCTGGACGCAAAGTTTTCGAAAGAACTTGCTCTCACAATATTTCACCCCAAGACGGTTCTGCACGATGGCGGCATGATCGTCAGCGGCGATCGCATCGTGGCGTCTGCGTGTATTTTTCCCCTCTCCCAGCGTGAGGATCTCGACCGGAACCTTGGTCTGCGCCACCGCGCCGGGCTTGGTCTAGGTGACGAATCTGATGCTGTTTCACTCATTGTTTCTGAGGAGACAGGGCAGGTTTCCATTTGTCACGGTGGCCAAATCGAACGAAATTTGAGTGTGGAAAAATTCCGCCAGCGGCTCAGCCGACTTCTTTTAGACGAAAAGTATGAAAGCAATCCTCCTCAACAATTGGAAAATCAAACTCACAAGCCTTCTTCTGGCATTCGCCCTTTGGTTTCTCATCAAGCAGAACGTCAGCCGGAATCCCGTTCGGCTTGATCTTCTGAAGTCCTCCACCGCCCAGCTTCAAGAACCCGGAATCCGCATCACAAAATGAGCAACAATCGCAAACTTTTCGGAACTGACGGCGTGCGTGGTGTCGCAAATATTGAACCCGTCACCGCGGAGACCGCGCTGAAACTCGGCCGCGCCGCCGCCCATGTTTTTGCGGAAGCCCGAGCCTCCTCGCGCAGCGGCCGCTTGAGAGTCGTCATCGGCAAAGATACCCGCCTTTCCGGCTACATGCTGGAAAATGCGATCGTCGCCGGCCTGACCTCGCTCGGCGCGGACGCCCTCCTCATTGGTCCACTGCCAACGCCAGGCGTGGCCTACATCACTCGCTCGCTGCGTGCTGATGCAGGCATCGTACTCTCCGCTTCCCACAATTCCTACGAGGACAACGGTATCAAATTCTTCCGTCACGACGGCTTCAAACTAGACGACGAAATCGAAGCGCGCATCGAGCATCTCGTCTTCAGCGGAGAAATCGAAAACATCCGACCGACCGCCACCAAAATCGGCAAGGCCCATCGCATCGACGATGCGTTGGGCCGCTATGTCGAATTCGCGAAGCAGAGCTTTCCACGACATCTCACACTAGAGTCGCTTCGCATTGCACTGGATTGCGCGAACGGCGCCGCCTACAAGACCAGCCCCTGCATACTGCGCGAACTTGGCGCTGATCTTGTCGTGATCAACAACCATCCTAATGGCACAAATATTAACACCCATTGCGGCAGCACCCATCCCGAGCAAATCCAAAAGCTCACCCGCGAGTGCAAGGCCCATGTTGGCATAACTCACGACGGCGATGCCGACCGTGTCCTGCTTTGTGACGAAAACGGTGAATTGGTCGATGGTGACGAGATCATGGCCATCGCGGCAGTCGATTGCCTCCAACGCGGCTGCCTCGAAGGTGGTACCTTGGTTTGCACAGTCATGAGCAACTTCGGCCTCGATGAAACCCTCGAAGCCCACGGTGGAAAAACCCTCCGCACCAAGGTCGGCGACCGCTATGTCATCGAAGCCATGCTCCGCGATGGACACAATGTCGGCGGCGAGCAAAGCGGACACATGATCTTCCGCGACCACGCCACCACGGGCGACGGCATCGTCAGCGCCCTCCAGATTCTGCGCGTCATGATCGAAACCGGCAAGCCGCTCAGCGAACTCAAAAAAGCCCTGAAAAAATATCCACAGGCTCAGCGCAACCTCCGCGTCAAAAACAAGCCGCCACTCGAATCCCTGCCGCACATCCAAACCCTTCTCGCCGAAGCCGAGTCCTCACTCAACGGCAAAGGCCGCGTCCTCCTCCGCTACTCCGGCACCGAACCCAAAGTTCGCCTCCTCATCGAAGGCCGCGAACAGGAACTCATCGACACCCACGCCGACCGCATCGCCGAAGCTCTCCGCGCGGAAATCGGCGAGGGGTAACCATGTCAAAAGGGGTCGGGGTCAGGAATTAATTATTGACATGATTTCTTTCTCTTTACCCTCAATCTCGCTATCCTTCTTCGAACGTTCCCGATGCTGCGAGATGCTGCGACACACGCCGGCTCGAACTCCCATGCGCAGCCGCTCGCTGATCCAATCCAGTGGTACTGTCGTCTCCCGATGGATCAACGAAGCGATTAGAGCCTTTCTCTTATCCCCTTTTGGCAGCGCAACCAAGTCCGCTTCGCTTAATTTAAAATACTCGCATCCCGCGGTGGCCAAACTTTCCGCCATCGCCTGTCCGTGATCTTTGATCTCCGGCCCGTTGTATCCATTCGCACTCTGCCTCCCGCCTTCCTCCAACTTGATCTTGAGTATCGCCATCAGATTCTCCCGAAAGGCCTGCGAACCAAAAAACCACCCGCGCCGCAGGGCAGCATGCACCGATAATTCTGGTCGCCGCTGTTCGGAAGAAAAAACCAACCCCGCCTGAGTCGGATTGGCCCAATCCACACTCCGCTCCAGCCCCAGCAAAAAATCCTTGCGTCCCTCCGCATCATCCCGACATCCCGCCACCTGAAAACCCATCGATGTCTCCAAAAACTCAGGCCGCTCCCATGGCTCCCTTAGATACAGAGGCAAGCTGCTCCAAGCATACGACTCCAGACCTTCCTTTCCTGCAACCAACCCCGCCCTCACCGGATTCAGATGAATGTAGTCCAAGATCGCCCAGTAGGCGTTTCCGGGCTCGACCACAATCGCTTTGTATCTTCCTCCAAAAAGATGCCCCCAGAGCTTGTGACGCGTATTGATCCGCCGCGTGTAGGCATTTTGAAACCACCCCATACCCGCCGTGAGATTCGCTTGCGGAGTTTCCAAAAGGAGATGGTAGTGATTGTTCATCAATATATACGCATGAATTCGAAACCCCGCCTTCTTGCAAACCTCTCCCAAGGTTCTTAAAAACGTCTTCCGGTCTTGGTCATCAAAAACAATATCTGCCCGCCGATTACCACGCGCCATCACATGATACATCGCCCCAGCATACTCGATTCGAACTTGTCTTGGCATCACGCTACACAAAAGAAATCAGACGATCATGTCAAGAATTAATTCCTGACCCCTTTAACGATGAGCCGTCCCTGCCTGTGCCGCACATTCGCAAGAAGCGGCAGCACCTTTGGGGAATCCCAAAAAAAATGTGGCCACCCGCTTTGTTCGTGAATAAATGACATCAATCAACGCAGATTTGCGGCGAATGTGAAGCGGATTCGCCGCAAGGTCAAGCTGAAAGCGGCGGCGGCGGCGAACTCCGAGTCATCAGCGTCCTCGATTTCTCAACCCGCCTCGTTTTCGAGGAGTTGATTTTGGGCGCTTCGGAAGGAAGCCCATCGAGGCGACACCACGGGACCGAGCAAGGCAAACGATAACCCCTTGGTCATGATGCGCGCTAACGCTCCAAAATCTCACCATTATTCAAGGTGAGTTGGATAGAGGGTGTTCGTAGTGGGGGCGCAGGAAGTCGTTTGGGATTTCACGGCTTGATGCTGGTTTTGAATTCCACCCGCTGCCAGAAGAAGCTTCACGAAAAACAGCGTGGTCCCAGAGACCGGACGGGTCGTCAAGAAGGCCGCATCCGAAGCCGGCGGGTCGGCGTGCACGACCCGCGCCATGATCAGTAAATAAATCAGTGAAAAAAGCACTGCAGCAGCGAGCGAAATGGACATTTTCAAAAACTCGGAACGGGCCAAGAGACCGAGATCCCGTGGGCTCTCAAAAAAGGAAGCGGTGCTCAGAATGTTCACGGCAAAGAACGCAGCGAAGAGCCAGCGGTTGGCGCGGAGGTCTTTGAGGATGATGGGAAGAATGAGAGACGGTTGCATGGTTAGCGGTTGGTGGATGGTGATTGGGCGATGGCGATGAAGATTTCCTTGAGGGACATGGGAGCGGCGTCGATGTGCTCGGCGTCGGGAAAGACGGCGCGCACGCGCTCGCTCCGGTCCTGAGGGTGATTCCGCTGCCGACGAAGCCATGGCGCCGCCGAGTGCCCGCCAGGAGATGTTAGAAGGAAGAAAATCGATAGGATTTTCATGGCTCTTTCTGCCTAAAGTGACTTCAGTTTGGTTTCATACCCTTTGGCCTCTTCGTTTTGTGGATCGCGGGCGAGCCAGGCTTTCACGAGTTGCTCTGCCAGCGCGAGGTCTTGCGTGGAGCCAGAATCGATCAGCCTATCGAGTGCCATTTTTGCGTTTTTCTTTACATTGGGATTTTTAGTCCACGAATCATCATTTTGATTGGAATAGACTTGTATCACATTTTGCGCGACAGATCTCGCAAGTTGCAATCCCAATGCTCGGTCGGATTCCTCCTGGCTCTTGGCGAGGATGGGCATCGCCAACTCGGTTGACCAGAGGATTGGGGTATGGCCTGCCTCCAACAAGGGGATCATCAGATCCATGGCGTCGCGAACGCCTTCTGGCTGGTCGGGGTCGTCAACGTGGAGTTGCACATACAGTTGCGCGCCATCAAAATTTCTCCGTTTGATCGCGTCTTGGAGCAGGATTTTCGCCTGTGGCAGGTTTCTCTCAACGCCCCAGCCTTGAAGGAGGAGGGTCGCATAGCTGTCTGCGGCGGGCTTATCACCGGCCTCCACTTGGGCTTGGACCTCCTTGGCGAGCCAGGCGAAGCGGGTGGTATTGTCTGCCAAGGCGTCAAACTCGCCACGCCGCGCGGCGGGGACATGAATTTTGAGCTGTTCCCAGGATCCGTCGAACCCAAGAACTTGGACCTTTTCGAGATTATCAAGCACTTTTTTCATGTCCTCGAAAATGAGCCGGGGGTAGCCGGCGCGATGCGCCAGGGGGCGCGCCCCATTCAGGAAACGCATTCGGGCTTCGCCGGTGATCGGCATTTCCCGCTGGATCGTGCCGGCTGGAACTATTTTTGAAACAACCAACTCCGCATCCTTCAGCCATTCGGCCATGCGCTGGCTCATGACTTCCTCGTCCAGAGGCGCATCGGTCTGTTGTTCCATAGTCGAGGGCATGGGGAATGTGAGGGTCACTGTCGATCGCTCAACTGGTGAAAATTCAGAGGAGATCATGGATCTCTCCGACTGGGAGGCCTTAACCAAACCGGCTCCGGTTTTTAGCCGGTAAACCGGCTCCGCCCACGAGAAGGAGGGCACCGACATTTCATCGATCTCGAGTTTCACACTGCGCAAGCGTGGCGACGGGTTGATGCTCCGCACGGTGGCGATACGGCGCCCAAATTGAGCCGTTTCGCCGATTTGAAGCGGAAAGATGGCTTGGTTTTTGTATTGAAAAACAACCAAATCCAACCGCAGGGTCAAGTCTCCTGTGGTCGAGGGCAAACCATCTTCCAAACCCTGCGGCGGCCAAGAAAAATGGATTGGAATTTCTTTCTGCGGCACGATGTCTGGAAAGTCAGGAGATTGGTCGGTGATCATCGCATGAATTCCCTTGATCCTGTTAAGGGTGGAAATGCCCGAGCATTCTGGTAGAATAGGGAGCGTGACGGGTTGGCCGTCGCGGTTAAATGAAACCGATACATTGCTGACAGCCATCGAATGAACATCCTCAGGCCAATTCGAAAAGCTGAATTTTCCCCACATGCTCGGCGTGCGGTTGATCTGCATTCCATCTTTCCCGGAAGTAATCTTGGTTTTACCGGGATAAAGGTCTTCTAGTTTGGCAGATATAGAAGCCGCTGGAATTGAAGTATTTGATTCTTTTGCTTCAGAAGGCAGATGCCAGGCCTGCCGGTATCCGACAAAATCGAGCAAGGAGCTGATCAGAATCGCTCCGACAAAGAGGAACGCCGATCTTAGTGTGTTCGGGCGAACATACTGCCGCCAAATGATTCCAAAAAACGCGATCAGCTGGACCACGCTTGCGAGCAGCATCGTCTTGTTTTCAAAGTCTTCACCGAGCAAAAAAAACCAATCAATCCCGGACACTTCTGCCCAAGTGGGATTCATCAAAAGGGGAAAAACCATAAAACTAATACCAATAACGCCCATTCCAAAAACAAAGACGACAATCCAAATCAAGAACCAGCGCAGTTTCTTCGTCATCGTGCAGAGGGCAAAAAAATACAGCATTATCATCCAGTTCCAGTTCAAGGAGCCAAAGCTCCTCTCAAGGACGACCGAAGTCTCAAATCCGAGGAGAAGTATCGCAACTGCGTCGATTGCGCCGGGGATGAAGCATAAAGCAACCATTACAAGAAGAAGCTTCGCGAAAAACAGCGTGGTCCCCGAGACTGGGCGGGTCGCCAAGAAGGCCGTGTCCGAAGCCGGCGGGTCGGCGTGCACGACCCGCGCCATGGCGAGAAGAGCAAGCAGAAAACTGAGCCAATTGACCAAAAGCATTCCTCCGGAGTAGACCAAGAAACCGAGATTCTGTGGGTTCACAAAAGAGGAAGCGGTCATCAGAATGCTCACGGCAAAGAACGCAGCGAAGAGCCAGCGGTTGGCGCGGAGGTCTTTGAGGATGATGGGCAGAATGAGAGACGGTTGCATGGTTAGCGGTTGGTGGATGGTGATTGGGCGATGGCGATGAAGATTTCCTTGAGGGACATGGGAGCGGCGTCGATGTGCTCGGCGTCGGGAAAGACGGCACGCACGCGCTCGCCGAGGCTGGCGGCATCGAAGCGGGTTTCGACGAAAGAGAGGGCTGGCGGACGGCACTCGACGCCAAGCCATTCGGGGTGAGGGGCCTGCGAGGAAATATTGGTGCGTGCCACCACGCGGCGGAAGCGCCCAAGCAGGGAATCCACCGCCTCGTCGACCACGAGGCGCCCGCGGTCCAGGATGCCCACGCGGTCCACGACGCGGTCGATCTCGTCGATATCATGGGTGGCAATGATCGCGCTGAAGTCTCCATCACTGGCCTGTGAGAGCAGGTTTTCCACGATATTCGCGCGAATGGCGGGATCGAGTCCGGCGAACGGCTCGTCGAGCACCAGGAGGCTGGGGTGGTAAGCGAGCGAGGAAGCGAGGGCTACCTTCATGCGGGTGCCTCGCGAGAGATTGCCCACACGCGCGGCGGGATCGAGGGCGAGACGGGAGATCAAGGCATCGAGAAACGTATCGTCCCAAGTGGGATACATCGTGCGGCAAAAATCGAACAACTCGCGCACGGTCATTTCCACCGGCAGGCGCTGGTTTTCCGAGACATAGGCGATGCGTTGGAGTTCGGCCGGGCCGAGCCGCTGCGAGGGACAGCCAAAAATCTGCGCGGAGTCCGATGTGGGCTTGATGAGGTTCATCAACATCTTGAGCGTGGTGCTCTTGCCGGCGGCATTCGGTCCGAAGAGGGCATAGATGCAACCTTCGGGCACCGCGAGGTCGAGCCCGACCACCGCCTCGGTGCGTCCGTAGCGTTTATGGAGTTTTTCGGTTTGGATGATCATAGGTTGGGTGTGGTTTTGAGTTGCTCGAAAGACGCGTCGAGTTCGCGGTGGAGTTCTTCCGGCGGGATGCCACGGGTCGCTGCCTCCACAGCAAGCCGTCCGGTGGATTCCTCCAACCAGCGGCGCTTGGCGGACTCCTCCATCGGCGGGGCCTTGCGGACGACCGTCTCGATGCCAGGGCGGATTTCCAAGAGGCCTTCTTCAACGAGGCGCGCGGTCACTTTCTGTGCGGTGTTTGGATTGATTTTGAGCATCTGACTCATTTGGCGCACGGAAGGAAACCGGTCGCCCGGGCGCATCAATCCCGACGCAATCGCGCGCTTGGCGGCAAAAACCACCTGCTCGTAAACCGCTTCGCCCGGCGCAAAGGATGTGTTGAACGGGAACATGTGTGTGGTGTTCTATGGCAAGCCATACACCAAGTCAATAATTTTTTTTGGCGAATGAAAAAAAGCAGGGCCTTTTCATCTGATTTGGCGATGAGTTTTGATCCGCGCTGGAGCGCCAGGTCGAGGAGAACCTCGGCGTTGCGCATGCATGTGAGGCATGGCGAGGACGCTGACCTTAAAACCAGACATTGCGCTTGGCGCCGTGGTAAGAACAGTTGACAAAATTAGGGATTTTGGCAACTCTTTGGGGTATGAATAGACTCACCATCGAGATTGAACCTGAGCAGCATCGGCAAATCAAAACCCTCGCGACTTTCGCTGGCATGACGATCAAAGAATTTATTCTCTCCAAAACGCTCACTCCATCGCGTGGGAAGCCCGAGCAATCCGAGGATACGACCGCTCGACTGTTGGGTTCACCGAAAAATGCCAAACGGCTTCGTGAAGCCATCACCTCTCAAACCCCCGAGCACTTGATCTTTGAAACGACGGAGGATTTGAAGCGTGCGCTTGGAATTTAGGGAGCGAGCCTTCGAGGACTTGCAATATTGGGTTCAGATGAATCCCAAGGTAGCCAAGCGGCTGCTGAGATTGATTGAAGAAACCAAACGGGATCCGTTCAGAGGTGCAGGAAAACCAGAGCCACTGAGAGGGGAGCTTGCTGGATGGTGGTCCAAGCGAATCGATCAGGAGCATAGGCTTATCTATCGAGTTGACGGAGACAGCTTGATCGTAGCTCAGGCAAAAGGGCACTACGATGACTGAATTTCACCCGCTACGGCGACTACTCGTCAAAAGGGTCCAGCGTCTGAGGCTTGGGCGGTTGGGGACTCGGTGAGATTGAAATTTGGCGCCTTCGAGGAAGCTGGCCCTCTCCAAGTGGTGCGGCGCACTGGCGCACGGAGTTTTTTAGAGGGCTCCGGCGCGGAGGGACAGGAAGGCGTGGCCGAGGTGGGTGGTGATATCCGAGGCGGTGAGGGATTCTTGCGAGGCGGAGCCGTCGCGGAGGGCGAGTTCGGCGGCGTGTCCGCAGAGCCAGGCGGCGAGTTTTGCGGAGTGGAGCGGGGAGTTTCCCTGGGCGAGGAGTGCGGTGGCAACGCCGGTGAGGACATCGCCCATGCCACCGGTGGCCATGCCGGGATGGCCGGTCGTGTTGTAGGCAGACGGGACTCCGCGTTCGCCGATGAGAGTGCGCGCGCCTTTGAGCAGGAGCGTGACGGGATACTCGCCGACAAAGGCTTCCAGCCACTGGCGGCGGGTGCGGGATTTTTGTGGGAAGAGGCGTTCCAACTCGAGGGGGTGCGGCGTGAGGAGGCGAGGGGCGGGGTTGTTTTTCAGGCAGGCGGGGTCCGAGGAAATGGCATTCAGCGCATCGGCGTCGATGACGCAGGGCGCGGGGCATTCGGAAAGGAAGGCGCGGACTATTGCGTCGCGCTCGCGTCCGAGTCCGGGCCCGATGGCGACGGCATCGAATTTTTGATCGAGGATATCACGCAAGTCGGTGACGGGACTGACCATGACCTCTGGAATCACGGCGCCGGAAAGAACGGGAGCAATATCCGAAGGAGCGAAGAGGGTCACCAGCCCGGCGCCGGCCTTTACAGCGGCGGCTGAGCAGAGGCGTGCCGCGCCGGGGTATTTCTGGCTGCCGGCGATCACGGCAACACGACCGCACTGGCCCTTGTGGGTGTCGAAGCCGCGCGGAGGAAGAAGGCTGCGGAGATCGGTGGATTGAAGAACCTCCGCCGTGTCGGCATTCGAAGGCGCGGGCACACCTGGCAGGGGGATCACAGCCAACCTGCCGACGAAGTGCGTGGCGGCATCCGCTACGAGCTTGGTTTTCGCGAAACCCATGGCGGCGGTGGCGTCTGCCTGTACGCAGACTTCGGACCCGAGGCCGCTGGGGATATCCAACGCAAGAACCCATGCGGCTTCGGTGGAGCGCCGGGCATTGATGCTGCGAATCGCGGTGGCGACTGGCTCGCGGGGTTCGCCGGAGGCTCCGATGCCGAGAAGGCCATCGAGAACAACGAGTGGTCCCGCGGCTTCGGGACGGGTTTTCCAGATGCGGCCGAGTTGTTTCGCGGTGAGCGGAGCGAGGTCGGAATCAGGATGTGTCTTTTGGAGTTCTATGGACCAGCCGGCCTCTGCGAGGTGGCGGGCGACGACGAGCGCATCGCCACCGTTGTGGCCTTTTCCAAAAAACACCAGACACCGCCCTGGCTTCGGATGAAACTGGCGCACGAGGCGGGCTGCTTCGCGGCCTGCGATTTCCATGAGGCCCTCCGCCGTGGCTCCGGCAGAGAAGGCGATCTTCTCCGCTTCGAGCATCTGGGCGGCGGAGACGATCATGACATCAGGCGAAGAACGACTTGATGCGGTCGTAGAAACTGGTGTGGATCGGGTTGTTCTCCTCGCCGCACAGCTCGGCGAAACGCTCGAGGGCTTCCCGCTGCCCGGAGTCGAGGCGCGTGGGAACCTCGACCTGCACATAGGTGAGGATGTCGCCTTTGGCCAAGCCTTGCAGCGCGGGCATGCCAAGTCCACGAATGCGGAAGGTGGATCCGCTCTGCGTGCCGGCCGGGATTTTGAGACTTACGGCACCATCCAAGGTTGGCACACGGATTTCGCCACCGAGCGCGGCTGTGGTGAAGGGAATCGGCACCTCGCAGGCGAGATCCATGCCATTGCGGGTAAAAACTTCATGCTCCTTGATGTGAACGACCACATAGAGGTCGCCGGAGGCGCCGCCGCGAAGACCGGCCTCGCCGCCGCCAGTGCTGCGCAGGCGTGAGTCGCTATCGATGCCGGCGGGGATTTTGATTTTGACGCGACTGGTTTTTTCGACCCGGCCCTCGCCTTGGCAGGATGGGCAGGGTTTCTCGATGATGCGTCCCGAGCCGTGGCATGCGGGGCAGGTCTGCGCGACTTGGAAGAATCCCCGCGAGGCGACGACTTGTCCACGGCCGCGGCAGGTCGGGCAGGTAATGGCCTTGCTGCCATTTTGTGCGCCGGAACCGCTGCAAGGCTCGCAGGCATCGAGCTTGCGAATCTCGATTTCCTTCTCGCAACCTTTGGCTGCCTCCTCGAGTGTGATCTGCATGTCATAGCGCAGGTCGGATCCGCGCTGGCGGCCAGAGGAATCCATTCCACCGCCACCACCGCCGAAAAATTGTTCAAACACGCCGCCGCCACCGCCGCCGAAGACTTCTTTGAAAAGGTCGAACGGATCGTGGAAACCACCGCCGCCGCCCATGCCATTTTGAAATGCTGCATGTCCGTAGCGGTCGTAGGCAGCACGCTTGTTCGGGTCGCTGAGAACTTCGTAGGCCTCGCCGAGTTCCTTGAATTTCTCCTCCGCCTCGTGGTCGCCCGGGTTTTTGTCCGGATGGAATTTAACGGCCATCTTGCGATAGGCGCGCTTCAGGTCTTCCTCGCCGATGTTCCGATCGACGCCGAGCACCTCGTAGTAGTCCCGCTTTTTGCTCATGGCGCGCCTTTGGAAACGATCACAGATGCCGCGCGGAGTAGTCGATCTTTGAGCCTGTAGCCCTTGCGGACTTGGCGGATCACTTTTCCTTCCGGCACATCGGCGCTGAACTCCTGTGAGACGGCGTCATGCTTGTTGGGATCAAACGCCTCACCTTCGGCTGGCACTTCCTCGAGTCCCTGACTGCGGATAAAATCCTGGAGCTGACGATGGACCATGGACATCCCTTGCAGAACAGAGGAGGCATCGGTTGCGTTGCGTGAGGCATCGAGTCCGAGTTCGAAATTGTCTATGACGGGAAGCAGTTTTTCGAGCAGGCTGTTGTTCGCATACCGTATGGCATCTTCTTTTTCGCGGAGTGAGCGCTTGCGGAAATTATCAAGGTCAGCGCGGGCGCGTAGGGCGAGATCCTTGAGCTTCGCGGCCTCGGCCTGAAAGTCCACCTCTGCGATTTCACCATCGGGCGTCGCATCAGGAGGGGTCTCCAGAACTTGCTCGTCAAGGGGTTCTGATTCGTTAGAAGTGTTCATTTTTTTGATATGGCTATGAGAGTGAAATCGTCGTGTTTGAAGTCGTCGCCGGTGAGATTTTTGACATCCTCCGCAATGTGCCTAACAACGCCTGCAGCACCTTGTGGTGCGCTCGCGCAGAGGGCTTTGATCAGGCGTTCAATCCCGTATTCCAGACCCTCATGATTCATGGCTTCCGTGGCACCGTCGGTGTAGAGTAAAATACAATCGCCAGCATCCATCACGAGACTCAAATCGGCGCAAACTCTATTGAAGACCTCGCCGCTGTCAATCCCGAGGGCCATGCCTTTGGGGCTCAGTTTTTCAACAGTTCGGGTTGCTGCACGGTAAAGCAATGGGGCGTCATGCCCGGCGCGGGCAAGGGTGACATGCCCTGCCGCGCCATTGAGAATCAGGTAGGCCATGCTGATAAACATGTCCTCGTTGATGTCGGGGTAGAGCTGTGAGTTCACCCGACGGAGAACATCCGAGGCAGCAGCTGTGGCAGTGGCCTCGCGGCGCAACACGCCGCGACACATAGCCATGATAAGCGAAGCTGGAACACCTTTGCCAGAAACATCGGCAATAGCCACGCCAAGTTGGTCGGCTCCAAGCGGGATATAGTCGAAATAATCCCCGCTCAGATGCCTGGCGGCGAGGCTTACAGCGCTGAGTTCGTAGCCGGGGAAAACGGGATCCGATTCGGGTAGAAGAATGCGCTGGATGTCTCGGGCTATTTCCAGATCGCGGTCGAGGAGTTTTTTCTCGCCCGCCTCGAGGTAGATCGCTTCGTTGTAGAGGGCGAATGCGCTTTGCTCGGCGAGGGCGCGGAAGACCTTGAGGTCCTTCTCCTCGAAGGCGACGGCCGACTTTGGATTGAGCAGCGCCATGACTCCAATTGTGCGGTGCCTGTAAACGAGTGGTCCAAGAATGGCAGAATGTGCCGGGAGTTGCGGGTTACTACCTGCCGCGAACAGGCGTGTCGTGCCGATTCTCCAGCACTCCGGTAAAAGGCCAAGGGCATCCTTGCCGACCGGTTGGACCTGCAGAAAACTTTCAATCACGGCAGGACTCGATGCAGCCTGTTTGAGGATATG
>JBIJCR010000170.1:0-3224 GCA_044344595.1 Terrimicrobiaceae bacterium | reverse complement strand
GGCGGAGCCAAGCACGATTACAGAAGATTTTTTCATAAATGGGATCATGCTTAAGAAGCCATGGCAGGCGACTGGTTTCAATCCAAATCTCGCGGCTTCATCCAAGACGTTTGATTGTCGCCGCCGTTAACAGCATTAAAGGCACCGAATGATACGGCCGTGTTTCGGCAATCGATGCCCCCAAGGGGTCGTCCCTGAAGCAGACGTATTTTTTCTTTGAATAAATCCCTTGCCGTGCGCGGACGTCTACGGTACTTATCTCGCCCCTTTCACTAAATTAAACGTCCATGGCTCAAAAATCCAAAAAACCTGCCAAGGCGAAGCCTGTTGCAAAAAAGGCCGCTCCTATCAAGAAGCCTGCTGCCAAGGCCAAGCCACAAGCCAAGGTCAAGCCTGCTTCCAAAAAGCCAGCTCCCTCCAAAAAGCCTTCTGTTACTCTTAAAAAAGCAGCTCCTGCCAAAAAGACCGCGCCAATCAAAAAGGCCTCTCCAGCTTCCAAAAAGTCAGCTCCTAAAAAAGTTGTTGCAGTTGCAAAAAAACCAGTGCCTTTGAAGAAAGTCGCGCCGACGAAAAAATCAGCCCCGAAGACGGCTGCCACCAAGAAATCGGCTCCTGTTAAAAAAGCCGCGCCAGTGAAAGCAAATAAAATGCCTGTCGTTGTGATTAAGAAAGGCAAAGAACCTGTCAAAGTCACAGGCTGGGTTGCCAAGCAACGCGACCGCCTCCTTCAACTCAAAGATACACTTCTTGATTCCATGAGCGGTGTTGGCCGTGACTCTCTCCGCAACCGCGCCGAGGGTGGTGAGGCCTCTGCTTTCGGCATGCACACAGCTGATGCCGGTAGCGATGCCTACGATCGCGATTTTGCGCTCAGCCTGCTTTCACAAGAACGCGATTCCCTATTCGAGATTGATGCCGCATTGAAAAAAATCGATGACGGCAACTACGGATTTTGCGAAATCTCCGGCAAGCCGATTCCCCACAACCGTCTCGAAGCACTTCCATTCGCCCGTTACACCGTCGAGTGCCAGGCCGAGCTCGAGAAAAACAACCGCCTCACGCGCGTTCGTCAACCCGTCACATCCCTCTTCGGTCTGGGTGAGGAAGGCGAGAGCGAGAGTGAGGAAGAAGATTCCACCACCGACACCAAAGACTAAATCTATGCCACAGGAAAACATCACCCTCGAATGCACCGAGGCTAAAGCCGAAGGTAAACCCACCTCGCGCTACATCACCACACGCAACAAAAAGAGCCCGCGAACACCCAACCGGCTTGAAAAGAAAAAGTTCAATCCCCATCTGAACCGCCACACACTACATCGTGAAATCAAATAAACGCCATGCAGCCTAAAACACCACAACGCCGCTCGAACTTCCGCCGCGCCAACCGCCCGATGCCACGCCGTCGCGTGGATCTCAACATTGAGGCGATCGATTATAAAAATCCTGATCTTCTTAAGCGCTTCGTCACCGAGAGTGGCAAAATCCTACCACGCCGCGTAACCGGCATGTCAGCCAGTCTTCATCGTAAAATAACCCGTGAGGTCAAGCGCGCCCGCGCCGCCCTCCTAATGAAGTAATTTCCCCCGCCGAAACCGCCCGGTTGACACGCCCAGCGTTGCAACCGGGTTTTTTTTGAAATTATTCCTAAGCTCCATCTTGAATTTTTACTGAAATCGTCCAATCTCACGACATGAAAAAATTTCCTTCAATCATCGCGCTCGCCGCTGTTATATCTCTCTCTGCTTGTAACAAAAAAAAACCCGATCAGTTCACTGGAGTTGACGGCGACTTTGTGACTAGCACCCCGCTCTCAGAGCGCTTCGAAGGAGGTGCAAACTTCTTCAGCGATAGTGTGACCAAAGGCCAGTTCTCGCCTGTCCGTTTCGCCTACGACAGCTATACCGTGGAAGCCGCTGAAACCTCAAAAGTTCAGCAAGTCGCCACCGCAATGAAGGATTCTTCTAAACGCCTCATCATTGCCGGCTTTACCGACGAGCGCGGGACTCAGGAATACAATCGTGGCCTCGGGGAACGCCGCGCCCAAGCTGTTCGTCAATCGCTCATTGATGCCGGAATCAGCGCAGACCGAATTCAGACAGTAAGCTTCGGCAGTGAAATGCCAGCCGATCCGGCCAGCAACGAACAGGCATGGGCATTGAACCGCCGGGCGGAGTTCGGCGTTGTAAAATAAAGCCAAAGAGCACATAATTTGCTTCAAAGCAGAAGACCGGCCTGATTCTTTGGCCGGTTTTTTTTGCCGAGCAGACCTCGGGAGGACCCGATTCTTCTGGCGGGAAGACAGCCTTCCGTAAATCTCCCTGATCAAAATCGAAAATCCAGGCGATAGGAACTCGAGGTTTTCATATTTCTTGGATGCGACTCGATAGCCACATGCTGAGGCGTTCCCACGCAGGAACTGCTCAACGCGATACTGATCCTGCGAAACAAATGGCATCTCCGCCAACATGGCCAGAATCGGATGATGGCTTTTGCGCCCCAGTCGCCTCGGATTATATCCCTTCGCTGCCCCCTTCTGCTCTCCCTCACGCGAAAACATTGTTGAATCCAAATCCAACGAAAAACCTTCCTTTGGAGCCTACAACAACTCCAGCATTCAACGCCACAGCGGACGCCAGAACGCCTCAATGTGCGCCTGCGTGAACCGGTGGAAAAACCTCCGGAGCGCATTCTCGCCCGGAAGGCGCTTCACCCCAAGGAGCGCATGGAAGGCCTTGTCGTGCCGCAACCATCCTGCGTGCGCAAAGCGACTCGCCCCCACCACCACCGCGCTGATGAAGGCCATCAGCGTCTGCTCGGGCGCAATCGCATTCGGTGACCGGTATTCAAAGGGCATCACCGCAGACATCCGCTTCGGAAACTCCAAAGCCACGAGCCACGCAAAAAACGATGCCATCCCGGCAAACGGCGTCACAGCCATCGGCGTCGTTTGCATTTTCAGCTCGTCAGAACTGAAAAGCGGGCTGAAATTCAATGTCTCTTTTTGTGCGCTGTGGGCGTGTCGGTTTTCTTCACACCACCACTGTGCATATGCCTCCCCGCACAAAACGAATTTTTTCAATCGCCGGTTTCGGGCGTGCGCCGGGGAAGCCGGCAGCCACGTGGGTGAAAGTCCCACCGGTCGAATTAGACGGTTCACGACCGAAAGAGATGTCCGGGAAGAGGCCGCGAGGCTGAACCTGCAAGCGGGGCATCTACTGAAC
>JBIJCR010000022.1:0-27071 GCA_044344595.1 Terrimicrobiaceae bacterium | reverse complement strand
TCCGGCCTACGGCCTACGCCGAGCGTTGGGAGAGTAAACCTTGCGCTACCGACGGAAGCCAAGTATCAACATGAAAGTGTAACCGATGTGCTCGGTTTAAGTGTAACCGATGTTCCCGTTCATACCCCGGTGAACAAGAACCTGTTCAAAGGGGTCAGGAATTAATTATTGACATTTTGTTAATTCAAGGAAGGATAACCAAGCTCGGTAGGAGCGCCAAAGTCCTCGTTGGCGTTGTTGGAGTGGGAGTTATTTTTGTAGCCAACCTGACGAAAGGGCAAAGATCGGCAGTCATAGACAGCCGCGACAATGTCACCGATCAGCGAAAGGGCCCCGCGCATTAACATACTTCGCAAGGCTATTTGGGGCTAGATCTTGATTTTTTAACCCAACCTTGCCGCATTCATCTTGAATCGTCGGGAGCGCCAACCTCTCTTTTGGCTTCGTTAAAGCCTCATGCCGAGGAGGACCTCAGCGTTCCCGTGCAAGATAATCTCGGCAGTCACAGACAACCTCTGCGGAAGTGGTAGAGTTCGACGATTTTGGTTTCCTCGCGCGCGTCGTTTTGATTACGGCGGACTCCGTTGATCCAGACAGGAATTTCGACTCTGTTTCCTCTTGCCCCGTTTAGCCGAGGAATGCACATTTCGAGCATGGCGACGACTTTACAAACTTGGGAAACAGTCAGGGAGTGCGTTTGCCCAAAGCCTTGCTTGCGTCTTTGAGACTTGAGCCCGGGGCCGATGTCGAAATCGAGCTAACTCCGAAAAAAGATGCGATCATTGTGAGACCTGCGAAGGCGCCATCGCGCGTCCGGGGCCGGCATCGCATCGAAGATCTGGTTGCGGCCATTCCGAGGGGCTACAAAACCGCCGGATTTGAGTGGGGAACAAGCGGACGCGAGGTCTGGTAATGCCCACTTGGATTCCTAGGCAGGTAGGCTGGGCTCAGAAGAAGGGGGGGCACGGCCGTCTCGGCCGTGGAGACGCTGGGAATTTTTTGGACCAGCATCGACTGGGTCGTTTACAGGCGGGACGCCTGTTCCCCCCTCTGCCTGCCCAGATCAGATATTACTACCGAGGAAGGTGTGGATGCCGCATTCGCTTTTGTCGAAGCCGGTCCAGCGGCCGGCGCGCTCGTTTTCGCCGTTGGCGGTGGGGCGGGTGCAGGGTTGGCAGCCGATGGAGCGGTAGCCGCGTGCGGTGAGGGCGTTCACGGGGAGGTCGTGCTTTTTGATGTAGTCTTGGACTTGGTCGCGGGTCCAGGCGGCCATGGGATTGAGCTTTACGATGTAGAGGTCGCGGAGGACATCGAAGTGGTAGAGTTCCACGATTTTGGTTTTTTCGCGTGAGTCGTTTTGCTGGCGGCGGACGCCGGTGATCCAGACATCGAGAGTGGAGAGTTTTTTTTGCAGGGGAATGACCTTGCGGAGAGAGCAGCAGAGGTCGGGCTTGGTGTTCCAAAGCTCGGGGCCGAATTCGGCGGATTGTTCCTCGATGGATTGCTCGGGGACGAGCGGTTCGATCGTGATGCCGAATCGTTTCTCGACGGCGGCTTTCAAGTCGAGCGTTTCGGGGAAGAGCAGGCCGGTGTCGATCGTGAAGACAGGGAAATTCAGGCCGTTTGAGAAGGCCTCGTTCATGACGACGAGACCGGCACCTTGAAAGCTGGTGCCGATCGCGGCGCGTGTGCCGAATTTTTCCCATGCCCAGGACAAAACCTCGCGCAGACTGGCGGATTCCAGCTCTTCGGACTTGCGTCGGATTTCCTCGGGATCGAATTTTGACGGCATCAGTTTAGAAATTGACCACAGAGGTCACAGAGAACACAGAGGGGTAAAAAGGAACTTGGAACAAATGCAATGTGCTATGCTCCAGCGAGGCTGGGTTTGAATCCCAGCTGTATTCTCGCTCTGTGTTCTCTGTGCGCTCTGTGGTCAATTCAGCTTTAGAGTGCTTTTGCTGCGGCGACGACATGGGCGGCGGTGATGCCGAGTTTTTCCATGACGATGTTCCCCGGGGCGCTGAGGCCAAAGCGGTCGATGGCTACGGTCTTGCCATCGAGGCCGACATAGCGGAACCACGGGTCGGAGATGCCGGCTTCGATCGAGACGCGCTTGCGGCAGGATTTCGGCAGGACGGATTCCTTGTATTCCGCGCTCTGGGCCTCGAAGCGTTCGAAGCAGGGCATGGACACGACGCGGGCGCCGGCTCCGAGTTCGGCAGCGGCATTCATGGCGTGCTGGAGTTCGCTGCCGCTGGCGAGGAGGATGAATTCCAGCGCGGCGGTTTCTTTTTTAGCGATGTAGCCGCCCTGGAAGGCACCTTCGCGGCGCGTGGCGACGGGAATGCTGTTTTGCGTCGGCAGATTCTGGCGCGAGAGCACGAGCATGGTCGGGCCGTTGGTCTTCTGGAAGGCGGCGGCAAAGGCTCCGGCTGTTTCCTCGGGATCTGCGGGACGGATGACATCAAGGCCAGGAATCGCGCGCAGGGCGGCGACGGTCTCGACGGGTTCGTGGGTCGGGCCGTCTTCTCCAACGCCCACGGAGTCGTGGGTGAAAATGTAAACGGTCGGGAGATGCGACAGCGCGGCGAGGCGGATTGATGGACGGCCGTAATCGCTGAAGACGAGGAATGTCGCACCGCTGGCGCGGAAGATGCCGTCGTAAGCGATGCCATTCATGATGCCACACATGGCATGTTCGCGAATGCCGAAGTGGAGGTTGCGTCCAGCGTGATTCGTGCGGTTGAAGTCCCCGCCGTCCTTGATATAGTTCAGCGTCGAGCCGTGGAGGTCGGCGCTGCCGCTGGTGACGAGTGGCATGGCGGCGCAGATCGGCTGGAGCACATCGCTGCCGGCCTTGCGGGTGGCGATATTGACGGCCGGATCGAACGGCGGGATGACATCGAGGAGGTTTGGGGTTTTTCCTGTTAGGGCGTCATCGATTTCCTTGGCCAGATCGGCGTTGGCGGAGCGCCAGGCGCCGTAGGATTTTTCCCATTCTGCGTAGTCGGCTTTGAGGGTGGTTTTGCGTTTTTCGAAATAGGCCTTGGTCTCGGGAGCGACAAAGAAGGTTTCCTCGGGCAGGCCAAGGGCCTTGCGGGATTCGGTGACGAATTTCACGCCGGCCTCTCCGTGGGCTTTGTTTGTGCCGCTGACCTCGGGAATGCCTTTTCCGATGAGTGTCTTTGCGATGATGAACTGTGGCTTGCCACTGGAGGCGGATTTGGCCTTCTCGACGGCCTCGGCGATCTCGTGGAGGTTGTGTCCATCAATCTGGTGGACATCCCAGCCCATGGCTACATAGCGTGCGGCGGTGTCCTCGCTCTGAGTGACAGGGCCCATGGCGTCGAGCGTCACATTGTTCGAATCGTAAATGAGGATCAGGTTGTCGAGGCCGAGGTGGCCGGCGAGCGCGCTGGCTTCCATCGCGACGCCTTCTTGGAGGCAGCCATCGCCTGCGAGGACGATGACATGGTGGTTGAAAATGCTATGAGCGGATGTGTTGAAGCGGGCCTCGCACATTTTGGCTGAGATGGCATAACCGACGGCATTCGATACGCCCTGGCCGAGAGGGCCTGTGGTAGCCTCGACGCCGGGGGTTTCGTGAAACTCCGGATGCCCGGGAGTGATGCTGCCGAGTTGTCGGAAATTTTTGACTTCTTCCAACGACACGCCGTAGCCCGCGAGGTGGAGCCAACCGTAGAGGAACATGCTGCCGTGGCCTGCGGAGAGGATGAAGCGGTCACGGTTCAGCCAGCGGGGCTCATCGGGATTGAAGCTCATGGAGGCTCCGAAGAGGACGGCTCCGATGTCCGCTGCGCCAAGCGGGAGGCCGAGGTGGCCGGATTTGCATTTGCTGACGGCGTCCATGGCCAATCCACGGGCGTCGCGCGCGGCGATTTCGAGAGAAGCGGTGTCTAAATTCATGTAGGATTCGTTTTTGAGCCTGCCAGAAAAGCGGCTCGAGCGGCCGATGGCAAGAGACAATCCCGCTACAATTCTTCTCAGAAGCGCCCTGCTCGGCGTGCAGGCCTCGAAAATTCTCCGCAGAGCCATTTCAATGGATTTGGTTGTGGTAGCTGATGGAATGGTGAGAATTATGTGCTTGAAATGCGGCCTCGGCTGGATTGATTCGAGGCATGTTGAACGTATGCCGTCAGAGCATTTCGTTTTTTGCCTTCTTCAGTGTGTGCCTCTGCTCGTTTCCGCTACACGCCCAACTGAGCCCGGCGCAACTGGAGGACATAGAATTCACCGCTCTGCAGAATCTGCTTGGCGGTTCCATGCCTACGGGAGCGGGGGTTTCTTTGACGCAGGTGGAGGCTCTTGACACGGGATCTTACAGGCCAGATTCAAGCGTGTTCGTTAGCAAGGCCTTTTCTTTTCCCTCCGTTGGAAGTGCCTCGATTTCCTCGCATGCTACCACCGTGGGGCAATTTCTTTACGGAGCGAGCGGGATCGCGCCGGACATGGGATCCAGCGCCACCTCTGCTTCCATAGCTGTTTACGATGCCGCAGACTGGCTGGGGAGCGGATTTCTCCATACCGGCACGGCTTCTCTGCTTCCCAATGTGGATACCCGTCCTATTCAAAACCACAGCTGGATCGGCAGCACCAGCAACGCACCACTCGACACAGAAATCCTTCGGCGCTTCGACTACATGCTTGCCCGCGACAATGTCTTTGCAACCGTAGGGGTCAACAATGGCAGCGCAAATCCGCTTCCAGCCTTGCTCGGCCAGTCCCACAACGCGCTGGCCGTGGGGCTCTCCAATGGAGATCACAGCGCAGGCTCTACCACGCTCGATGGGAGTGGCCGCACGAAACCGGATATCGTTGTGCCGACCACTGCTACGAGCTGGGCGACCGCTACTGTGGCGGGAGCCGGGGCCTTGCTTTTGCAGACGGCGAGTACGAATGCCTCCTTGTCCAACGCTTCGGAAAGCGTTGTTCTTCGTTCGCTGCTTCTCGCCGGTGCCTCCAAAGAAGAGCCGGAGTTTGCAATTCCATGGACACATTCGGAATCCACCCCGCTCGACACACGCTATGGAGCCGGGGAACTCGATTTGCAAACATCCTTCGACATCCTCAGTGGTGGCGAGTTTGGCTCAAGCGCAGGCAGCTTGGCTGCACAACGAGGGTGGGATTTTGGCTCGACTTCCGTGGCTGCTCCGGGTGTTTATTTTTTCGACCTCACATCCGATGCAGGCCCGCTCTCGCTGACCGCTTCGCTTGTCTGGAACAGCGTGGTTGTGGCCACAGATACGAATTCCGATCATTTCGTCACGGCCTATGGTTTTTCCACGATTATTCCGAATCTCGACTTGCGTTTGTATTCTGCAACGGGCTTTGCCTTGGAAAGTCAAATCGCCGCAAGTCTTAGCACGGTCGATAACCTGGAGTTGATTTATGCTAAGGATTTGTCGCCCGGCCGCTATGCGTTGTCGGTCAGCTCGGGTACCGACTCTGTGAATTATGGCTTGGCGTGGACGGCATCTGTTCCAGAGCCTTCGAGCCTGCTTCTGCTGTCCGGTGCCGTCATTTTTCTGTTGCGTTTCCGAAATTCGCGCCAGCGCGTTTAATCCTCCTCATCGTCGCTCTCGCCTTTTTTGTAGGTGAGGCCACGGAGTTTTCCTTCGATGAAGGCGTCGATGTCGCCATCCATCACGGCCTGGATGTCGCCGGTTTTCACGCCGGTGCGGAGGTCTTTGACCATCTGGTAGGGCTGGAAGACATAACTGCGGATTTGGTTTCCCCAGGCCACATCGCCTTTCTCGCCGTATTGGCGGTCCACCTCGGCGCGTTTTTTGTCGCTTTCGATTTGGAAAAGTTTCGCCTTGAGGAGTTGGAGGGCGAGTTCTCGGTTGCGGCCCTGGCTGCGCTCTGCCTGGCAGGCCACTACGATGCCGGAGGGGATATGCGTAAGGCGCACGGCGGTTTCCACCTTGTTCACATTCTGCCCGCCCTTGCCTCCAGCGCGGAAGGTGTCGAGCTTGATGTCCGCGTCGTTGACTTCGATAGGCACATCCTCGATCTCCGGCACGACGTCTACGCCTGCGAAGGATGTGTGGCGGCGCTTGTTCGAGTCGAAGGGCGAGATGCGGACGAGGCGGTGGACTCCGCGCTCGGTCTGCAGGTAGCCGTAGGCGTTCTCGCCTGTGACGCGCAGCGTGGCGGATTTGATGCCCGCTTCGTCGCCGAGCTGGATATCTGTGATCGCGCACTCGAGTCCATGGCGTTCCATCCAGCGCTGATACATGCGGATGAGCATGTCAGCCCAATCGCAAGACTCGGTGCCGCCCGCTCCGGCATTGATGGAAAGGAAGGCGGGGCAATTGTCATATGGACCCGAGAGCAGAGCGGTGATCTCGAATTTATCGAGGTCCTTTTGGATCGCGGAAAATTCTGCGACCACCTCGGAGGCAGCGGCGGCTTGGTTCTCCAGCGGCTCCTCCAGTGCGAGTTCGAGCAGCACCTCGAGATCGGCGGCGCGGGACTCCAGTGCCTGCATCGGTTGAATTTTCGAGCGCAGCGAGGATACTTCTGCGACATCGCGTTGGGCGCGTTCGCGATTGTCCCAGAAATCCGGTGCGGCCATGCGCGCCTCGATTTCAGAAAGTTTTTGGGTCAGGGCCGGCAAGTCAAAGAAACCTCCGCAACGAGGCTAGGCGGCCTTTGATCGCGGAGGTGTCCAAATTCTGAAGTTCTTCGTTCATTGAGTCGGAGACCTTACAGCCGCCTGCTGCCGCTTTAAACTTAAATTTGAAAATTACCTGCGCTGAGGATGTCAGTTCGCGCTCTTCTTTTGGGTTGGCGCAGCCGGCGTATCGAGGCGGTAAATCGTTTCGCCTTCCTTCATGACGCCGATGCGGTCGCGGGCGATGATCTCAACATACTCGCCGTCATTTTTCAGTAGATCCACCTCGCGGCTACGGCGGGCTTTCTTGAGTTCCTCATTGGCGAGCACGCTCTTTTCCTCAGCGAGTTGTCTAGTCAGCGAGTGATAGCGAACGATTTCGGGATAAAATGCGGCCACAGCCACGGCCACGCATCCTCCGACGATCAGAGCAATCATCATACGGTTGGCCTTGTGCCAGAGCTCGGGATTTCTGCGGCGTTTGGAGCGGATGGGCTGCACGGGAATACTGCTAGCCGATTCGCTGTGAAATTCCAACCACGACGTTGTGCTTATTTTTGACCTCTTGTTTCAGATGTGGGCCCGAGGAATTTGAAGAATGGCATAAACAAAACTCCGCAAAGTGCTACCACCGCCTGTGCGCCAAATCCTCCGAGCGAAATGAGTGTCGCCGTCGCTGAAGGTGTTCCGAAAAAACTGCCCAGCAAGGCATTGAAGAGCGCCTCGCGCAAGCCCAACCCATAGAGCGCCACCGGCAGCATGGTGAGTGTGTCCACGATGGGCATGATGGAAAAAATGCTGCCGATTTGTAGCGGAGAGCCAAATGCCCGGGAGCTGAAATAGTATCCCAAGAAGTGGGCTGCCAGAGCGATGGCGGCAAGGAGGCATCCGGTCGCCACCGCGCGCGGTCGTTGCGCCATCTGTTGAAAAATCGCTCCGGATTCGAGCAGGTGCGGGCTGAAGCGTGGATGTCGCCGCCTCACAAAATCGCCGAGTGCTGGGATGGACGTCGTCCACCAAAGGCCGAGCAGAAGCAAGGTGCCGCCGAGAAGGCCTGCTGCCGAGAGCACGATGCCGCGTCCTATTTCTCCTGAGAGAAAGATGTCATGACTCCACGCCAGCGACACCCCCATGAAGCCCAGCAAGGCCACCAGCCCGCAGAGGCGGTCTGCAAGGACCGAGAAGGCCGATGCCATTTTTTTGTCAGGGAAAAGCCGCATAAGATACAGCGTCCGCATGGCATCCCCTCCCGCCGAGCCGGGCAGGCCGAGGGAATAAAAAAGCCCGATGGCGGAGAAGGCCACAGCATCCCGCCAACGCAGTGAAAGACCGAACGCGTGCAGGATCACCCACCATCGCGTTGCGCAGAGAATCTCGCTCAGAGCCGCCGCGCAGGCCGCGCCAACCAGCCAGGTGAAATCCGCCGCAGCCAAGACCTCTGCCGCACTTTGCCTCAACTCGGCATCCCCAAAAAGCCTCGCCAAAATGTAAATCGTGACCGCGGCTTGCAGGATCGGAAGGAGATATTTTTTCATGTGCGGCGCGCGGAGAAGTTTTAACACACCCCATGCTCAGCAGCATCCGAAAGATTTGCCTGCACGGATTCGCTTGCGCTACCAGCCTGCGCTGGCCAGAAGATTCCCATGCGACAGATTCTGACAGCCCTTGCCTCCGTGTTTTTTCTCACCAGCCTGCACGCCGAGCTTCCGCCTTCGGCTTATGAGCTGATGCAGGCCGCCGCTCCCGAGTATTTGGAAGTCGAAATTCTGCGGGTGGATATCAAGCCTGGCGCTGATCCCGTACAGCAGGATGTTGAAATCATCGCACGTATCGCGAAGGTCAATCGTTCCTCGGCAAATCTTCAGCCCGGCGGCATGGTGAATATTCTCTACACCCTCGCCGCGCGCCCGCCAGGCTTTGTAGGCCCCGGGCAAGTCACGATTCCGGTCGAGGGCGACAAGACCGTGGCTTATCTCAAAAATGGTGAGAAGCCTGATGAATTCGAGCCTGCCGCTGGCGCCATGACATTCCGTAACTTTTGATTTCCTCGTTGAATGGATGCCGATGAAATCCTGCTTGCGGTCGATCCCTCTCTTCGCGGAACCGGCTTCGCCGTGCTCCAGCGCTCTGCCGGCAAGGTGCGGTGTCTGCATTTCGATGTCATAAAAAATTCTCCTAAGCTCACGGTTCCCGGTTGCTTGTTGGATATCCACACACGCCTCACGGATGTCATCACACGCTTCCAGCCCACAGCTATGGCCGTTGAGAGCGTGATCTATGTTCAGAGTTTTGCCACGGCGATCACTTTGGGATCCGCTCGTGGAGCCGTTCTGTTGGCTGCAGCCCAGCGCGGGTTGTCCATCCACGAATACGCCCCGCGTCGCGTGAAGCAGGCTGTCGTGGGCACCGGTGCTGCGCAAAAAACACAGGTCGCTTTCATGATCCGCACACTGCTCGGTCTCACGGTCACACCCCCTCCGGATGCGGCCGATGCGATTGCGGTGGGTTTCACCCATTTTCAAACCACCAAATTCCCGGCTCCCGCCGCCCTCCGCCGCCGATGAAAATCCTTTTTCCCGGTCGACTCACCTTTGAATCCGCGCTCACACTCCAGGAGCAGCTCGTGGGGCAGGTTCAACGCGGTGAGAGTGCCGAAACGCTCATCCTTCTCGAGCACGAGCCCGTCTACACCATCGGCCGCACACGCGACCGCTCGAGTTTGCGCGATGAGCTTCCGCATGCCGTCTTCGAGACCAATCGCGGCGGGCAGGCGACCTACCACGGCCCTGGCCAGCTCACCGGCTATCCCATCCTCGACCTCAACACGCGCGGCCGCGACCTCCACATCTATCTCCGCTTTCTCGAAGAGTATCTCATTCGATTTTCCGCCGGCTTTGGCGTCACGGCCCAGCGCCGCGAGGGCCTCACTGGCGTGTGGGTTGGCGATCGAAAACTCGCATCGATCGGCGTTGGAGTTCGCAAATGGATTTCCATGCACGGCTTCGCCATCAATATCCTCGCCACCTCCACCGCCGCCTTCTCAAGTATCACTCCCTGTGGCCTTACCGGCGTGGAAATGACCAGTCTCGAACGCGAGAGCGGTATGCAGATCGACTTCGAAGCCGCTCTGCAAGACGCTTCGCGGATTTTTAAAGAGATGCTTCCTCAGCTCTCGGCTGCACCTGATGCTTGAGATTCTGCTCAATCTTCAGCCCCTATAAAAGTTGCAGGCCGCCGCGACGAGTGTCACGACGGCCTGCTGTTCCCCCCAGAACAATTTCAATTTCTCACGGGTTGAGTTTCTGCACAAGAAGTTTTTTTTATTTTTTAGGCTCTTGAATTTGCTCAAAAACATCCCGCCGGATTCATCCATCGCCCAACTCGACATTCCAATATGCGATATCCAGGAAATGACGCCAACTCTCGTGCGGATGCGACGATATCGAGATGTTCACGAACGGCCTCCAGCGCGGACGCTTGGGCTTGCGGATGAGCGCCATGCCGACCTCATGCGGGAGCCTGTTTCCCTTGCGCGTGTTGCAGGGAATGCACGAGCAAACGATGTTTTCCCAAGTTGTCTGCCCGCCGCGATCCCTCGGCATGATGTGATCCAGGTTCAGCATCTCGCGCGAAAAAACCTTGTTGCAATATTGGCAAGTGTTGTTGTCCCTTTCAAAAACATTCTGGCGCGTGAACTTCACTTCCTTCTTCGGCAGGCGCTCGAAAAACAGGAGCACAATGACTTTTGGCACCCGAATGCGCATCGACACCGTTTTCGCCATATCAGGGTCCGGATTGCTCCTCGAAAAATCCTGCCAACTCTTGAAATCATGGGTTAAAAAACCCTGACCCCCCTCTGCGGAAACCACCTGCGCGTGCCCCTGATAAAGCAAAGTGAACGCGCGGCGTGCACTGCATGTATTCACCGCCTGCCAGAGGCGGTTGAGAACCAAAACGGGTGTATCGAGAACCGATTGCATAAAGGTGTTGGAGTCGGCTACGGACATCCATCCCCTTCAGACGGAAATCCCCGCTGACTCGCGCAGAATTAAATCTTTAGAAACCATATGTCAAATCCTTTTTGTGAAATCTTTGCTGCGCGGATTTGACACATTTCCTTCATTAATAATTGAAAACCAACGCATAAACCTAGAAAGCATTTGAAGCACAGATTTCACAGAAAAGCACAGATTACCAAGGCCTAGCAGAGTTCAAGGCACTCACCCTGCGGGTGAATTGTGTTGAAGCAATGTTTTATACGTAAGTAACTTAATCTGTTCTTTCTGTGAAACCTGTGGTTTATTCCTACTGCTGGATTTAGGATAAACTCCGAAGTCCTTTTTATCTCATGCTTTGAAAACACCTTGCTGCGCATTGTGCTGCTGCTGCTGCCTTGAGGCCAAAACTCGCGAAACAAATGGCTCGTGACAGAATCGGAGCGAAGCGGAGAAAGACAAACGAAGTTTGCCCGGAGGGTGAGGAGAGGGAATGAATTAACAGAATTTACGGAATGGGCTGAAATGAATACATGTCGTCCCAATATCCATGCCTTTTACTTTGACAAATCCCTACTGCTGGATTCTGTCAACTTTATCAATTCTGCCCAAAATCCACCCGCTCGCATTTTCTCACAAACGCCCTACCGCTGCTTGTGCCGGCGTTTCGCTGCCACTACCCTCTTTTCTAATAAAAACCCGTTTAACGCCATTCTAGAGACCTGTTTTTTCAGCCCATCCCTAAAAAATCGTCTAACTTGAATATCTGTTTCGGATGTATTGTTCCACATGGAACAATTCCTGTGAATTTCCAAGCCATAGTTGCCTCGCTTTCCACTGCTCCGGCTTTCTCAAAAAAATTTATCCGCATAGCGCACAGAGGAGGTTGGTCGGTTAAACGGAAGCCTTTCCCTGTCTCAAGCCGATTACAAAATGCCGCAAAACCGTATTTTCTAATCCGTGCTCTCGGTGTCCTCGGTGGTTAACCCGTCTGGATCAGCTCTACCTCTTGTTGCAAATCTGCCGCTTTGCTTCATAGAGAACGACACTCACAGATGTCGCCAAGTTCAAGCTGCGTGCTTCGGGCTGCATGGGTATGGTCAAGCAAGCCTCCGCATTTTCACGCAGCAAAGACTCGGGCAAACCTCGGGATTCCCTCCCGAAGACCAAAAAATCCCCATCCTGGAAGGCTTCATTCCAATACACCTTCGATGCCTTTGTGGTGAAATAGAAGTATCGCCCGGTTGGCTCGGAGGTCTGGAGTTCCGCAAGCGATGCCCATCGTTTCACATCGCAGAGGTGCCAGTAATCCATACCCGCGCGGCGAAGCGCTTTTTCATCGAGTGAGAATCCCAGCGGTTCCACCAGATGCAACCGCGCCCCGGCTGCGAGACACAACCGCGCGATATTTCCCGTATTCGGCGGAATCTCAGGCTCGACAAGCACGACATGAAACATGGCTGCATATTACGAGCCTTCGCTGTCGGCCGCAATTCCATTCATCGCATTGTTCCACGTGGAACATGGGCCGTAAGGTTAGGCGCCGCTCAAAGCGCCAACGTCCTCGTGGCTGCGTTGCAGTGTGGGCCGAAGAGGACCTCGGCGTTCCTGGAGGGGCGAGGCCGCACGAATGCATCAGACCGCCCACGAAATTTCTCGATCCGGTGATTGTGACCCTTCATAGATACATGCGTTCCATGAAACGGAGTGTATTGCTTGTTCCTGATGAAGGCCTTTATTTGGCCTTTCGCCTTCCTCTCATTTTGCGCGAGGCAGGCTACAGGGTGGATGCCTTGTGCCTGGCTGGTGATAGCATCCGGCGCAGTCGTTACCTCGAGAATGTCACGACGATGAACTCGATCGACGAGCAAATCACCTATCTGCTTCGGCACATGGCGCAGGCGGGCGCTTGGGACAAGCTCATCGTCGCGAAGGAGGCGGTGGTGCGATATCTCGTGCAGAAGCCCGAATACGCCTGGATTCTTGATTGGCAACCCGGTCTTGCCGATCCGCTCGTTCAGAATCTGTTTCGGGACAAGGGCGGAATCATTGAAGCCGCAAAGGCATGGGGTTTTCCAATTCCAGAGAGTCGGGTTTGCCGCACGCCGGACGATCTGAGGGCTTTCGCTTTGGCCATCAAGGGAACTGTCATTGTGAAGCCGATGAATGGCAGTGGCGGGGCAGGTGTTTCCCTCATGCCGATGACGGCTAATACTCATGCCAGCCTGACCTTCCCGCTACTCGCCCAGCAGTTTATTGAAGGTCAAATGGGCGTCGTTGAGATGTTCTGCTCGCGAGGAGTCGTAAAAGGCTGGTTGGCCTCGGAAACGATCGCCAAAACAGACGAGCGCTTTGGTCCATCCACTGCGAGGCTTTTCCGCTATGAAGCGGATCTCGCGCCGATCGTGGAATGTCTGGCCTGCAACACGCGCTTCGAAGGATTTTGCGGGTTCGATTGGATACGCGAAAAACGCACAGGCAAGCCATATGTGGTGGAGTTTCATCCGCGCGCCACCTCGGGCTATCGCTTTGGGCGCGCCTGTGGGGTTTCATTTTCTCAGATCGTTGCCGAGTGGAATGACACGACGAGCACCCGCCCGCCACAGACTCAAGCCCCTGACACTCTTATAGAGGCACCCTACTTCTCTGCGGATCTCCTGCGCTGCCTGAGACAACGCGATTGGAAGGGGCTGCGCCGTTGGCTTCCCCGGCGTAACCGATATCACGATATCTACTGGAATGACCCCGCGCTCCTGCTCACGCAATGCTGCCAAGTGCTGGGCGGGCGGCGCTGACGAACGATATGTCGTGGGGATAGGTTCGCGTGTGACACCATCCACGGACCTGGGCGGAATCAAATTCTTCCCCCTACATCACCAACCGATATCTTTTGCCCTCGAGGAGAGCACTGCTTGTGAGAGCACGTTTTTCAACGAGATCTTGCAAATCACGCGTGGCCGTGGCGCGCGATGCGCCTGTGATGACGAGGTAATGCTCTGGGCTTAGCCTGCGTTAGAAGCCCTTTGGGCCGTCGCGGGCCATACGAAGGATCACTTCTTCCTGTCGCTCATTCAAATGTCCTCGCAACCGGTGATGGAAGCGCGAGAACAAAGCACGGCGCATGGCACGGGATCGCTAAATTGACCATGACGAACCTTGAGCAATACCATATCTATGGCCATATGTAGACGCCGATAGAGCTTCCTGATGCGATTTTGGAGCGCACGAAGGTGGCTGCTGCGCGTCGCCATACTTCAATGAAAAGTTATGTGATTCAAGGACTTGAGATGGTGCTTGAAAATGATGTGGTTGCTGCGCAGCCTGCCGAGGCGTTGGCTCGGCTCCGCAAAAGTTACCACTTGGGTGGACATCCAATGCCCCGAGAGGAAATTCATGTCCGCTGAGAGATTTCTGGATACCAACATTCTTCTCTACGCCTGTGACCTTGATGCCCCGGCCAAACGGGCCGTGGCAAGGACAATCCTCGAGGAGGCGTCGATCCGGTCTGGCCGCACAGCTCTGAGTGTGCAGGTGTTACAAGAATTTCATGTCAATTTTGTTCGAAGTGGTCACCCGGTTGCAGAGGCCACTTCGATTGTTGGAGATTTCACTTCTTGGATGGTCATTGAAAATACTCTGGCTCTCTTTCGGCGAGGGCTATGGTTTCAGTCCCGGTGGCAAATGTCGCTCCGGGATGCCATGATCGTGGCGGCAGCCGAAAGCAGTGGTGCTCGTGAACTTCCTTGAGAAGACCTAAATCATGGACAGGATTACGGTGGAGTACGTGCCATCAACCCACTTCTGTAAAGGCGGCCTGATCAGTAAAAAGGTCACAAAAAGCGCAGTCTTAGATTCTGAAATATTTTTTTGCTATTTTTAAAAAAATAAAGCATGTCGCGTTGGCGGCCAGATTGTTAGCAAGATGGCGTGCGAGGAAGTGCATTTGATAGAGCGTTCATGAATGAAGTTGCTTCGCCAGTAGCCTGCGCGGCCGAGACGACCATACCCCTCTCTTTCGCGCTCCACGCGGCAGCGCGTAAACTTTGGAGGGCCATCGTCCCGCATGGCCCGAATCTCCGCGCGGCGTTGTGCGAATCAGGTTCCAGGATTTACATGCTTATTCGCCCCGTGCTAATTCTCCGCGTATGAACTCTCTCCTCGCCACGATCCGCCAAGCTGCTGCTGACGGGAAACTTCTTTCGGACTCAGCAAAAAATATCGAGAGCCTGCTCTCGAAAAGCGCCTCACCGGTTGATCAGGCCTCGGTTTCGGAGCTGGTGGGTGCCGGCAATTGGGGAGAGTTGGACAACCGCTTTTTCCGCACGCTGGCTTTTGGAACGGGCGGGCTGCGCGGGAAGACGATTGGCGCGGTGGTGACCACGGTTGAGCAGGGAAATCCACAGCCGCTCGGGCGTCCGGAGTTCGCCTGCGTCGGCACGAATGCAATGAACACCTACAACATCAGCCGCGCGACTCAGGGGCTTGTGCACTATGTGAAGGAGTATTTCGCCAAGAGCGGCCGTGCGGGAAAACCAGCCGTCTGCCTCTGCCATGACACACGGTTTTTTTCGCGTGAGTTCGCCGAGCTGGCCGCAAAAATCATCACCGATCTGGGCTGCAACGCCTACCTTTTCGAGGGACCCCGTTCCACGCCGGAACTGTCCTTTGCCGTCCGCCACGTGAAAGCCCAGGCGGGCATCAATCTCACGGCGAGTCACAATCCACCGGAATACAACGGCTACAAAGTTTATTTCGAAGACGGCTGTCAGGTCACCGAGCCGCACGCCTCGGCGATTATCGACCGCGTCAATGCGGTGGAGTCCGAAAGCTTCACGCCGGTCGCGGAGAGCGAGCGTGGACGAGTCATTGCAATGGGTGCGGATATTGATGAGGCCTACATGGAGCGGCTGGCCACTCTCCCGATCGATCCCGAGCTGATCCGCCGTGAGAATTCCCTCAAGATCGTCTACACCCCGCTCCACGGCGTGGGCGCGGTCATCATCAAGCCGATGCTAAAGCGGCTGGGATTCCAATGCGACGGCGTGGCCGAGCAGGAAATTCCCGATGGTCGCTTCCCGACTGTGAAGTCGCCGAATCCTGAAAATGCCGAGGCGCTCTCGATGGCCATCGTGCAGGCTGACCGCACCGGCGCAGATCTCGTCATCGCCACCGACCCGGATGATGACCGCATGGGCATTGCCGCGCGGGACGCGGAAGGAAAAATGCATCTCATTACTGGCAATCAGATCGGCTCGATTCTCGCTTGGTATCGGGCGACGCGGTTTTTTGAATTCGGAATCCTCAATGACTCGAACCGCGCGCGCGGCGTGATCATCAAAACATTCGTCACCACCGATCTTCAGAAGGCGATTGCAGAAAAATTCGGCCTCCGCTGCGTGGAGACGCTTACAGGTTTCAAATACATCGGCGAGAAGCTCGGCAAATACGTGGCGGCCATTCCAGCCGGTCTGCGTCTGGATTACACCGCTCTCTCCGAGGAGGAGACGCGCCGCCTGCGCCTCGAGCACTCGAGCTTCTATGTCTTCGGCGGCGAGGAGAGCTACGGCTACAGCGCATCGGATTTCGTGAGGGACAAGGATGGCAACTCTGCCGCTGTCCTCATCGCCGAGGCCGCCGCCTACGCGAAATCCCAAGGCCTCACGCTTGTCGGCCTGCTCGACCGCATCTTCGCCGAGTATGGCGTCTACCTTGAACGCGGTGAATCGCTGACCATGGATGGCGCCGAAGGCGCGGCCCAAATAAAAAAGCTCGTCGCCTCCTATGCTGCGAACCCGCCCGCCGAGATCGACGGTGCCAAGGTCACCGGCATCCTGAATTTTGCCACCGACACGATCCACGACATCGAAGGCGACCGTATCCCCGCTGAGGCCATGCTCATGATCACGCTCGCCGACCGCCGACGTGTGGCTGTGCGTCCCTCGGGAACCGAGCCGAAGATCAAATACTACATGTTCGCTGCACAGACTCCCGAAGCTGGAAAATCCTTCACTGCCGCTGAAGTCGCCGCCGCTCGTGAATCCGTCACCGCCTCGCTCGCTAGTCTTTGGAAAAACCTCGCCGACGATGCCAAGGCGCGCTTGGCGTAAGGAATGCCGTGCTGACAAAGGAAGGAACTAACAAAAACCCTGATTTGCGTTGGATTCAGCGTTCTTAGAATTTGGAACGGGCGCTGGAGCAGCTGGATCGCGGAATTTCGTTTTCCCGCCGTCGCCCTTTGGCCGAGTTGGAGAGACAGAGTTTGGTGCGATGCATTCGAACTCACGCATGAATGGGCTTGGAATACGCTGAGGAATTTTTTGGAGGAAAGCGGTCAAATCGGCATCTACGGATCGAGGGATGCCACGCGGGAGGCCTTTGCAGCGGTTTTGATTCAAAATGGAGACTTGTGGCTGCGAATAATCAATAGTTGCAATCAAACGACCTACACCTGCAACGAGGAAACGTTGGAGGATATTTGCGCAGTCATCGTGAACGTGTATGCGCGCGCATTTGCGAACCTGCGAAGAAATAAGTATGGCGGATCTGCGGGAGCGAGCACATGAAGTATGCCTTGCCGCCAAGCATCGTTGAAGAAATCTGTGCGTTGTTCAGGCGTCAACCAGAAGTCCAATGAGCCATGCTTTTTGGCTCCCGAGCCAAGGTGGTGGCCGAAGGTGTGAAGGGGGTGCGCAAACGGGACCGGGCGGGAGCGAGGAAGCCAAACTGTGCGGGGTGCAGTGGCCGAGGAATTTCTTGAACAACTGGCCCAGGGGAAGTTCCGGCAGGCGCGGGACGCGCAGTCATGGATTAAGAAGCGAACCAGAAAGACACTCACCGAAAGCGGGGTGCGCAAGACCATCTGTCGCTTGGGATGCAAGCTGAAGGTTCCCCGCAAATGCCATGTGAGAAAAGATGCGAAGGCAGCCGAGGAGTTTCGGGCGGATTTGAGCAACCGCTTGGCCAAGGCGGCTGGAAGCTCACCGGACAAACCCCGTGAGGATTTGTGTTGTCGGTGAGCATCGCTATGGACTCTTGCCAGATATCCGCAGGGTGTGGGCGAGAAAAGGCGGGCATGCTCCCTACCAAACAACCTCAACCCGAATCCAGCGATTTGAGTTCAATCGCTGGATCCGAGGTTAAATACTCATTTTATATACATAATTGCCGCGAGGGGCCAAAACTTTGGGCAACGCAATCGCTGGTTGTATCTAGCGTCTTAGACTTCACCTGCCTGTTTGTTACTGATTTTGATGAAACTGACTGTGGCTCCACCCGAGGTGCCATCTTTGTGAAGAAAGGGGGTGGCGCGGAGGAGGATTTTTTCGCCATCGGGTGCTGGCAGGAGGGCATCGATGAGCTTTTCACCGGCGAGTATGCGGCGAGCGGCTTCAGCAGCCTGGGCAAGGAGTGGGTGTGCGAGGGCGGTGATTTCGCGGCCAATATCGTGGGGTAGAATGCCGGTCTTTGCGGCGGCTTTGGGTGTGATTCTCCGGATGCGTAGTCCATTATCAAGGAAAATGGTGGCGATATCGGTGCTGGCGATGAAATTGTCGAGGTCTTCGTTGGATTGGATGATATCCGCGATTTTGGTTTGGTGCTCGTTGTTGAGGGTCTGAAGTTCCTCATTGACAGTTTCGAGTTCTTCGTTGGCGCTTTGGAGTTCTTCGTTCGAGGCTTGGAGTTCCTCGTTCGAGGTTTGGAGTTCTTCGTTTGAGGCTTCGAGTTCCTCTATGGCGGCCTTGAGTCGGATTTTGCTGGCGCGGAGTTCCTCTTCGAGGTCGGCAATACGGAGCATGCTTTCCTTGAGGTTGAAGGGGGGGTGTTCAATGAGGACGTTTTTTTCCATGTCTTCGATGAAAACCAAAAGGAAGGCCCGATCTTGGCCTGGAGAGCGGAAAGACTCTACAAGGACGTTCACGGAGCCTTGGCATGTTTCGACAGGGCCGTATTTGAAGGCGCGCCCTTCATTCAAAACCTTCCCGACGGCAGCGGAGAGACTGGCCGCGAAATCACGTGGGAGAAGGCTGGTTAGTTTGAGGCTCGTTCGTCCTTCGGCTAAAGCGGTATACTTCGACGGAGTTCCGAAGCTGTAGAGGATATCCATCTGGTCGTTGAGCACGAAGCAGGTGCGACCAAGCCGGGAGAGGATGCGGTTTATGAACGAATCTGTGAGGCGGGGCTCATTCGAAAGCGAGTGGGTTGGAAGAGGGGGGAAGCTCACGGGGTGGTCAGCTATCGAACGAAGCACGCCGAACTGCAAAGCCTCGGGCAACGCGCTGGGGATGGTGTTTTTTTTCTGGAAAAGGTGGTTGCGGGCATCAAGCATCTCGAAGTCGTTCTGCAGCTCGCCAAGGCTCTCGCTGAGGCCGAGTGCCAAGACCCCTTCTGTGCGGAGAGCATAATGGAGGATCGAAAGCACGCGCTGCTGGGCGGCGGGCTGGAGGTAAATAAGCACGTTCCGGCAACTGACGAAGTCGATGCGGGTGAATGGAGGATCCTTGAGGAGATTGTGCTTGGCAAAGACGATACGCTCCCGGACGGTGCGGCAAATTTGGTAATGATCACCGTGGCGGATAAAGTATTTTTCGAGCAGGTCGGATGGTATATCGACCGCGATGGACTCGGGATAAATCCCCAGCCCGGCGATCTCAGTGGCGCGACGGTCGAGGTCTGTAGCGAAGAAGCGGCAAGGCAGATTGATCTCACCGCACTCGCGAAGCACCTCCTCGAGCAGGATACCAATGGAGTAAACCTCCTCGCCGGTGGCGCAGCCAGGAATCCAAAAGCGGAGTGAGCGCCCTCCGGCAGCACGCACGAGCCTGGGTAGCACATTTTTGCGAAGGTTCTCGAAGACTTCGGGATCGCGAAAAAATCGAGTCACGCTGATTAGCATGTCTTTGGCGAGATTCTCGCACTCGGCGGGGTCTTTTTTCAGGAGGGCGACGTATTCTTCGAAGTCAGAAATATGAGAAATGCCCATGCGGCGCTCGATGCGGCGGTTCACAGTCTCGCTTTTATAAGCGCTGAGATCGAAGCCGGCGTTTCGCCTGAGCAGGCTGGTGAGGCGGCGCATGGCGCCCTGCTCTTCATCCTTGTTATCCGTCATCGCAGGGGAAGAAGAAATCTCATGCCGTACAAGGCGCACAACTTCGCAGGCGAGCTTGGCGGGAGGCAGGATATAATCTGCCGTGCCAGTTAAAAGCACGCTGGAGGCCATGCCGCCGAATGCTGCGGAGGCGGGCTCCTGCACACACACGATACCTCCGGCCTGCTTCACGAGGCGGACTCCATGCGATCCGTCACAACCTGTGCCGGAGAGAATGATGGCGAGTGATTTTGGCCCGCAAGCGGCAGCAAGGGATTCCAAAAGCGTGTCGATAATCGTCGGCGTGGCCTCTGCGGGGAGCAGTCCTTTTTGGACTAGGCGGCCGCCTTCGATTTCAAAGAGATAGCCGGGCGGGACTACATGGATTTGACCTGGCTCGAGTGGAGCGTCGGGTGTGGCCCACACGACGGGCAATCTGCCCACGCGCGCGAGGATTTCGACCAAGTGGCTCTCGACATTCGCCGGGAAATGGCTGGCGACAACAAAGGCCACATGAAGGTCTCTAGGAATCTCTGCAAAAAAGGCATCAAGGGCTTCCACTCCCCCTGCAGAACAACCTACAACGGCAACAGGGAATTTTTTCGCGTTAGAGTAGCTTTCAGTTCCTAAGTTAGTAATAACTGCCATCTAAGGCATGCTAACTGAAAAATTGTTTTCCGCCATACTTTGTCTTGCAATCCAATCAGCTGCCATGGCGATGAGGTGCGAGGCTGTGGCTGCGTGGAGTTTTTCCTTGATGTGGGCGCGGTGGGTTTCGATGGTCTTTGGGCTGAGGTTCAGGCGTTTAGCGATATCCTGGGTGGCTTCGCCCTCGCCAATCAGCTTGAAAACCTCAAACTCCCTGGGGCTGAGTGAGTCGGGACCGGACTGCTTGTTTTTCGCACGATGAGATAGAAACTCCAGCAACTGCCCGGCTATGGCCTCGCTGACGTAAATGCGGCCGCGTAGCACGGTGTGAATCGCTTCGAGCACCTTGTCGCTGTGCTCGCTCTTCATGATGTATCCCCGTGCACCGATCTCCAGCGCCCGCCGGGCATAGCTGGTCTCAGCGTGCATCGAGAGAATGAGCACAGGAATCCCGGGGCAGCGGGCGTGAAGATCCTGCACCAATTCGAAGCCGCTCCGGCCAGGCAAGGAAACATCGGTGAGCACCAGATCGGGGTGCAGGCTTATGGCAGCATCCAGCGCCTCGCCTGCATGGCCGACATCACCGCACACCTCGAGTCCAGGTTCCCCGGCGATCATCATTTTCAGACCCATGCGAGTCATCGGATGGTCCTCAACGAGCAGGATGCGCTTGATTTGAGGCTTCTTGCTCTTTGGAGAGGTGTTCGTTTTTTTCATTTGGGAAAATGACAGATCACACGCACCCCACCGGCAGGGATGCGCTCGATGGCGACAGAGCCTTGAATCGCATCGGCTCGGTGATGCATGATCTTAAGGCCCATACCATTGCCACGCGATGCAGCGGGGACTTCATCCTTCATGCCGTTGCCGTTGTCGGTGATGGCCAGCGTGCCTTGGAGCAAATCTACATCCACGCGAATATGGGTAGCATTACCGTGCTTAATGGCATTCTGGATCGCCTCTTGGGTGATGCGGAAGAGGTTGATGGCTTTCTCAATTTCGAGTCTTTGGGAACGGCCACGGCATTTAATGGTGCACTTGACTTGAAAAAGAGCGCTAGTATTTTCAGCCAACTCATCCAATGCGGCGGCGAGGTTACCACCCTCAAGTTCCAGCGGGGCAAGACCGCGCGATAGAAGACGTATGTGGTGGACAGCACGCACAAGCGCTGCACTGAGTTGATCGATTTGCTGGCGCAGAATCGTGCCCTTTCTGCGCTTCTTAGAAATAGCCTCTAGGGAGTAGCGGACGCCGGAAAGTTCCTGGCATACGCCATCATGTAGGTCATGCCCGACGCGGCGGTGCTCCCGCTCGCTAATAGAGATCAATTCGACCTCCAATGCCTTACGGGCAAGCATCTCTCGCTGGAGCTCGTGATTTGAGGATTCCAACTCTGCTGTGCGCTCGCGGATTCTATCCGCAAGCCCAGTGTTGAGGCGATGCATCTCCTGCTCGGCTAACACACGGTCGGTAACGTTGTTTGCAACCCAAAGGATCGATTTGGCACGGCCGTCGGCATCCATTAGAGCGGAGAGATGGCACTCACAAAACAATAGAGACCCATCCTTATGCAATGCACGGCATTTCACAAAGTCGCTCGCCGCCTGCCCCTGTTCCAATCGTTGCAAAACAATTTGAAAACCCGGCCTATCGTCGGGGTGGATTAATGCCAAATAATTCATCTGCTCATTTTTCAACTCGCGTCGCGTCCAGCCAAACATGTCCTCAGCCTCGCCATTCCAAATGAGACATTTGCCCTCGGGATCCCACTCCATCACAGCAAGAGGTGTGTTGTTCACATGGTAGGTAAGACGCTGGACGAGTTCTTGGATATGACGCTCGTCTCGCCGTGTGGCCGTAATATCCCGGACCGTAGCAATGAATGACGGCTTGACAGAGGGCATGGAATCACAACTGGTACGGATGTGAAGAATCCGGCTCTTGCCATTGATTTCAAGTTGCACCTCATGGTCGATCCCGTTTTCCTTCTCCAAGGTATCCCTCGCAATTTCCTTCCAAAGCAACCCACACTCTTCCGACATTCCCACCTCGAGGCAGGTCTTGCCGAAGAATTTATCGGCCTCGATGCCGGTGAGATCTTGGATGCGGGAATTTACATATATGAATCGCCCATCGGCATCCATGCGAAGCGCAATGTCAGGCAATTGTTCGGCCAAAATACGAAATTGTACCTCGCTGCACATGGCGCAGTCAGGACGAGTCATGAGATTGTGAAGAAGCCTGTTCATAAGTTTTATTCAGATTTTGCGAAAATCATATGGAGCCTCAGAACAGCCTCAGCGTGGTCAACACTGCGCGCAGAGAAAGAGGGGTATAAATACAAATTTATCACCATGCGCAACTTTAAGTTACCATCAAGCTTTCAAGTCAAGAGCCGACATTGTCGGGGTTTTAGCAAAATATGGCATCAGGCTTTTCCTGATATGGGGTATGCTCGTTATAGAGCCGCACCTCCTGCAAACGGGCGCGGAGATGGGCGCCAAAATTTTCGATTATGTCGAATGCGCTTTCAAAGTGCTCGGAGGAGGATGCCGAGCCAGGGCGCCATTCCTCGATCGGTATGCGGACGGTATCCGGAAGCTGCCTAGGCGGCATGAGGAGCGGGATATCGCGAAGTGGGGCGCATTCTTTAGAGTCCAGCGGTGGATGACTGAAGAAATCGATTCCGTGTCGCGAGGTCTTTTCGCGAAGCCAGGAGGCGAAGGAAATGGCACCCGGCGTGGCATGGTCGCCAAGGAGCGTAAAGAGGGCAGAGCCTTTGGCAGCACTCTGCTTGAGCCACGCATCGACCCAGAGCGGTAAATGGGCAGGCTGCTCCTCGCTGCCCGATGCCGAAACGATGACGACATCAGCGCGAGCGGCAGCCGAGGCGGACGGAATTAGGGACTCGGATAAACAGAGGCCGCTTATTTTCCAGACATTGATCTCCAGACCGGCTTCGTGGGGAATCTCGCTGCGAAGTACCTCGCAGGCCCGCAACGCACGAGCTGCGGAGACGACATTCTCGTAGATAATGACGATGCGGAAGGGCCTGTTGGGGGATTCGGCGGTTGAGGCGATTTCTGAGACTTGGTCGAGGAGTTGGTCCATTGCAGTGGTGTGTGTTTTTGAGGTTTTTTTGGTCTTTGAAAGCCGGGGACACTTGCCCGGCACGCAGACAGATATTTCATTCCTCGCCGGTTGCCGCGATAGGGTGATCACCTCATGGCGCAGGTAGACGCTCTGGAACTACGTCTGGAGCCTATGCAAAACCAAATTCACCCGCACCCCGCAGCTTCAGAACTGGAAGTGTTCGACATCGTTCCCGACCGACCGCTCCCGCCGGTGAAGTCGGACGATGAATCGCTCGCACATTGGCTGCGCGAACAATCTGAGGACAAACTCCGAGAGCTTCTCGAGACCCTCACGGAATTCTACGGGGAGAGGCACTCATGAGCGCGCCGTCCTCATCCGCCGAGAGGCGCGCCATGTCCACGGCTCAAGAAATTACCATCGTCCACCCGCGCAAAAAACAAACGACCCGTGCGGAGCGAATAGTGACCGAGCTGTTCGCCAGGGCGGATATCGAAATCAACGGCGAACGGCCATGCGACATCCAGGTCAATGACGAACGCTTCTACCGGCGCATTCTCAAGGATGGCACGCTGGGTTTCGGTGAGTCCTATATGAAGGGCTGGTGGGACTGCGACGACATCGAAGAGCTATGCGCCCGGGCAATCCACGGCCACATCGAAACCGCAATCCGTCCGAGTCTCGGAGCACTGGTGGAAGTGGCATTCTCGCTTTTGCTAAACCTCCAGAGCAAGTCGCGCACGCGTGTCGTCGCACACCAACACTACGACCTCGGGAATGATTTTTTCGGGGCGATGCTGGATCCCTCCATGCAGTATTCGTGCGCTTATTTCCACGGCACAACCGACCTGGCGGCCGCGCAGGAACTCAAGATGGAACTCATCTGCAAGAAGCTCGCCCTCCAGCCCGGCATGCGCCTGCTTGACATCGGCTGCGGCTGGGGTGGCCTGGCAAAGTTTGCCGCCGAGAACCATGGCTGCGAAGTCGTGGGCATCACGATCTCGGAGGAACAAAAAACCTACGCCGAAGCTCATTGCCAGGGCCTGCCGGTGGAAATCCGTCTCCAGGACTACCGCGATGTGAAGGGCGAATTCGATGCCATCGCCAGCGTGGGCATGCTTGAACACGTGGGGCCGAAAAACTACCGGCGCTATATGGGGCTTGCGAGCCACTCCCTCAAACCTGGCGGGCTTTTTCTCTGCCATACCATCACGGCAAATGAACCGGGCATCGCGTGCGACCGCTTCATTTCCCGCTACATCTTCGCCAACTCGGCAATCCCCACCGCTGCGCAGGTCCTGCAGGCGGCGGAGCCGTATTTTGTGAATGAGGACATGCATAACCTCGGCCCCTACTACGTACCGACCCTGCGCGCATGGGAGGCCGGCTTCATGCGCTCGCGGGAGGAATTCCGCCAACGCTACGGCGAGGAGTTTGTGAGAATGTGGAGGCTGTATCTGCTAAGTTGCTCGGGTGCGTTCCGTGCCAGAAGCCTGCAGGTGTTCCAATTCCTTTTCTCCGCCGGCGGCATCGAAACCGCACGCCCGCTGAGAATCTCCTGAGCCGGGGCGTTTTTCTTGCCCGATTGAATACAACCCACATAGTGCAACAGCTTATGAAGACCGACTCATCGCAGACCATAGACCACCCCGCATCTCCAGCAGTGGCGAGCTGGGTAGAGGAAATTGCTGCCCTCACCCGACCCGATGCCATCCACTGGTGCGATGGCTCGGAAAGCGAGGACCTCGCCATGCGCGAGGCGATCGTGTCTTCGGGCGCCGGCGTGTGGCTGAACCCAGAGAAACGGCCAAACTCGCTGCTCGTCCGCAGCGACCCGCGCGATGTCGCCCGAGTGGAAGAGCGCACATTCATCTGCTCGCACTCGAAAAAAGACGCCGGTCCCACCAACAACTGGGAGGCGCCGGAACAGATGAAAGCCCGCCTGAACAACCTCTTCGCAGGCTGCATGCGCGGCCGGACGATGTATGTCATTCCCTTCAGCATGGGCCCGATCGGCTCCCCGATCGCCCAATACGGCATCGAGATTTCCGACAGTCCCTACGTCGTAGCCAACATGAGGATCATGACCCGCTTAAGCCCGGCCGTGTATGAGCAAATCGAAAAATCCGGCATTTTTGTAAAATGCCTCCACTCGGTGGGATTTCCGCTCGAACCATCTGCGAAGGATGTACCCTGGCCATGCAATCCCGAGCACACCTACATCACCCACTTCCCCGAGGAACGGCTTGTGATGAGCTTCGGCTCGGGATACGGGGGGAATGCTCTCCTTGGGAAAAAATGCTTTGCCTTACGCATCGCCTCCGCCATGGCCCGCGATGAGGGGTGGATGGCTGAACACATGCTTATCTTGGGCGTGAAATCCCCCGACGGCCAAAAAACCTATGTCACTGCTGCATTCCCCAGCGCCTGCGGAAAGACAAATTTCGCGATGATGGTCCCCCCACCCGATATGCGCGAGGAAGGGTGGGAGATCAGCTGCGTTGGTGACGATATCGCCTGGATCAAGCCAGGCCCCGACGGATACCTCCGCGCCATCAACCCGGAGGCGGGATTTTTCGGCGTCGCCCCCGGAACCTCCTATGCGAGCAACCCAGTGGCGATGGATTCCATAACCCGCGACACCATTTTCACCAATGTCGCCCTCACCGATGACGGCGATGTGTGGTGGGAGGGCATGAGCAAAGAACCGCCCGCGCACCTCGTCGACTGGCTCGGCCGCGACTGGGCTCCCGGCCAAACAGATGCCAGCGGGAAATCCGTGCTGAGCAGCCACCCGAACAGCCGCTTCACGGCCCCTGCCAAAAACTGCCCACTCATCGACAGCGACTGGGAAAACCCCGCCGGCGTGCCAGTGAGCGCGATGATCTTCGGTGGGCGCCGCTCTACAACGATGCCGCTTATTTTCCAAGCCTTCAACTGGGTCCACGGTGTGTATCTCGGAGCCACGATGGGTTCGGAAACAACAGCCGCTGCCGCCGGAGCCGTGGGCCAAGTCCGCCGCGACCCGATGGCCATGCTTCCGTTCTGCGGCTACAACATGGGCGACTACTTCACACACTGGCTCGAAATGCGAAAACACATCAAATATGTGCCCCGCATTTTCCATGTGAACTGGTTCCGCAAAGACTCCGCCGGAAAATTCCTCTGGCCCGGCTTTGGCGAAAACACCCGCATTCTGCGCTGGATGGTTGAACGCTGTCGCTTTGGCGCCCACGCGCTCGAAACTGCCATCGGCTGGCTGCCCGACTACTCCGATATTCACATGGACGGTCTTGATAAAATAGTCACCCCAGAAATTTTTGCCGAGGCGCAAAAAATCGATACCTCCGAGTGGCACCGCGAACTCCTCCTCCAAGACGAACTCTTCATCAAACTCTACAGCGAACTTCCCAAGGAAATCATCTTCCAACGCGAACTCCTCATCGCTCGCCTCTAACTGGCGGGGAGTGTTTTTTTCAGGCAGCGAGAAGTTTTTTGATCATGGGCTCGTCGGGGTTGGGGCCGACGATCGCTATGGTGAGGCGGGAGGGATCAAGGATTTCGCGGGCGACGGCGAGGATGTCGTCGGGGGTGACGGCACGGAGGCGTT
>JBIJCR010000090.1:0-9681 GCA_044344595.1 Terrimicrobiaceae bacterium | reverse complement strand
TTGTGCGAGGAGGGCTCCTCCGAGGCGGGCGTTCTGACTGGAGCTGCGCTCGAGGGACATCCGGTTCGAGCCGATGGTGTATTCCTTGGCGCGGCGGAGTTCGGCAGAGCCGATTAGATTTTTGCGAAGGAGGTCGAACTGGGCGAGGATGAGGCGGAGGGATTTTTCGAGGTTACGGCGGTCGAGTCCGGCCGAGATGCCGAGCGCGCCGCCATCGTTCAGGCTCAGCCAGTGGCTGCTCACGGAGTAGCAGAGTCCACGCTTCTCGCGCATTTCCTGGAAGAGACGGGAACTGGCGTTTGCTCCGAGCACAACATTCAGCAGGTGAAGTGCGAACCGGCGCTCTTCGCGATGGCTGAAGGCGGGGAGTGAAAGCGCGAGTTGGGTCTGCTGGATGTCACGCGACTCGGTGATGATGCGGGGCGATTTTTGCCATGCAGGAAAGGGCTTTGCAGCCGGAGATTTTCCCGACGGGAGACCCAAGAGGAGTTCCCCGACTTTTTCGACAACCTCATCGTGTTGAATTCTGCCTGCGGCTGTGACAACGGTGCTAGGAGCGTTGTAATGGCTGGAACGATAGGCGCGGAATGCGGAGGCATCCATCCCCTCGATGGTTTGAAGTGTTCCCGTAATCGGCCTGCCGAGCGGGTGGCCTGCCCACTGGGTGTTTTCGAGGAGTTCCTGAACACGCGAGGAGGGTTCGTCCTCATACATGAGAATTTCCTCCGCTATGACGCCACGCTCGCGGTCGATGTCGCGAGGCGAGAAACGGGGGTTCATATAGATGTCGCAGAGGACATCGCAAATTCTGGGGAAAAACTCGGAGGCAGCGGTGGCGTAGTAGCAGGTGCGTTCCTCCGCAGTAAAGGCATTCATGTCTCCGCCGACACCCTCGACTTCCTCCATGATACGTCGCGCGGAGCGGCGCTGGGTGCCTTTGAAAAGCATATGCTCGATGAAGTGGGAGATGCCATTCAGGCTCGCTGGCTCATGGCGTCCTCCGACGGAGGCCCAGATGCCCATGGCAGCGGTTTCGGCGTGGGGCATTTCGCAGGTGGCGATGCGAAGTCCGTTGGGAAGTTTGGTAAGGCGCGACTTATTCGCCATGGGATGGAGTGTGGTTCTTCAAAAAGGCGGTGATGCGGTCTTCGGCAATGGAAGCTCCACGGCCGAGGAAAATGAGATGTCCATCATCGGGGAAGAGGAGGAGTTCGGAATTGGGGAGCTTCGAATTGGCGGCCTCCACCGGAGCAACAGGTATAGCTTTGTCCAAACCTCCGTGAACGATAAGGACTGGCACCGTAATATTATGGAGAGGAATGTCGGGAAATGCACGGACTTGCAGTAGATCGTTTCGAATTCCTAGCTCGCGTGGAGAGATCGGAGAAAGCGAAAGTGCCAAGGCGCGAAAAAGGGCGAGTTGATCCGGATTGTCAAGAACGAGCCCAGCCCAAATCTCGCGAGCATCGGCACCGCCAACAGAGGAAATGGAAAATGTGGCTCTCAGGGCAGCGGCGGGGTCGTTTTCTGAAAGGCGTGTATAGAGCCAAGAGCCGACATCCCCAGTCAGACCTTCGCTCACAGCCTGCGGGAATGGCAGGGCAGGGGCGGCAGGAAGATTCAATCGGCCTACGGCGGCTCCTACGAAAACGAGGGCGCTTGTGCGTTGAGGAAAGCGGCGGGCGAACTCGAGAGCCGCCGGCCCTCCCCAGCCGAATCCCAGAACGGAGGTTTGGCCGATGCCAAGGTTGTCGAGCAACTGCGCGGCAGCATCCGCCTGGTTTTCTGGAGTAATACCGGTCTCAAGCGGAGTGCGGAGATAGCCTGGGCGGGAGGGCACAATAACCTGGAAACCTTCATCAACAAGAAACCCGGCCAACGCTGCGCCTTGGTCATAGCCGCCTGGCGCATCGTGAAAAACCAAGACCGCAGGGCCTTCGCCGTGGCGAATGTATTCGATCGGTCCGTTTTTGGTAGCGACCAACTGGGATGCCGAATACAGGTCCACTATTCGCGCGGAACGCCAGGACTGGAAAAACGCCAGAATGCCGCCCAGAACGAAGAGGGTCAGAACAACGAGGAGAAAAACAGCGCGGGGAAGAAGTCGGGTTTTCATAACATTAGCGTTTCGCAAGGCGGGTGAAAAGCCAGAGCCCAAGACCAAAGAAAACGAAATTTGGAACCCAGATTAGGAAGTGAGGAAATGCAGCCGGGCTGCCCCGGAAGGTATCCGCCATGAGGATGAAAAAAAAGTAGCTGAAAGCCACGATGAGGCTGAGAGCGAATCCCACAGAGGTCTCCTTGCGATGGGTTGTGATGCCAAGCGGAATGGCAATCAGGGCAAAGGCGATGCAGGAGAGCGAAGTCGAGAAGCGTTTGTTGAGTTCGACAAGCATTTCCTGCTGCTTCTTTCCCTCGGCCTTTTTGTAAGCGGAGTACAACTCCGTGAGCGTGTAGGAGCTGAGGCGGCGGTTGCTTTGGAATTCCTTGAAAAACTTGTCGAGAGCGAGCGGGAAGACGCCCTCCTTCATCACGATGCCTTGGTGGATTTTTAAGAAGTCCTCGCTGGCCTTCGTATCGCGCTGTTCGAAGCGTGCATCGAACAGTTTGAAAAGAAGTCGCGAGTTGGGCGTGTCCGGGGTCAGCACTCCCTCCTTGGCGAAGATCATCTTGGAAACACGCGACTCGTCATTGAGTTCAAAAACCAGAATGTTCCTGAGTTTTTCACCGTCCTTTCCACCCACATAGACACGGCGGTCGGGAAAGTCATTCACCACCTCGTCTGCCCGGAACAGAGCGGCAGGATTGCTCGTGGCCATATCCACCACAGCCCGGGTCATGGCCTGCTCGGCGCGGGGAGCGATCTCGATATTGATCCAGAAACACACGAGGGTCAAAATGACAGAGATCACAAAAATCGGGGCGCTCACGCGGGGAATGCTCACGCCGTTAGATTTGAGCGCAATCAATTCGCTGTCGGCTGACATCCGGCCGAACACCAAAAGAATAGCGGTAAGAAATCCCCACGGAATCGTAAAAGTCAGGGAAAACGGCAACACCAAAGCCATGAAGCCGAGGACTGTCAGGATCGGAACATCCGGGTTGTTCACCAAAATATTCAGCAACTCGCGGAATATATTTCCGAGAACCAGAACCAGGCTGAGGATCAGGATACCAAACCCCGCCGTCACAAGAATGCCGGTGGCGACATGGCGATCGATGATTTTCATCAGGTGGCGGTCGGGCTGTTACTCCTCGAAGACACCCATCTTGCGGAATTTGTCGTAGCGCGCGCGCAGAAGTTTATCGATCGGGGTTTTGAGCAGGGCCTGGAGTTCTTGGGAAATGGCGGATTTGAGGTTTTCAGCAGCCTGCACGGGATCGCAATGCGCTCCGCCTGAGGGCTCGGGAATGACTCCGTCCACAAGGCCCATTTGAAGAAGATCGGGCGAGCTGAGCTTGAGAGCCTCGGCAGCTTCGGGAGCGTGTTTGCGGTGTTTCCAGAGGATGGCAGCGCAACCTTCGGGACTGATCACAGAGTAGTAGGCATTCTCAAGAATGAGGACGCGGTCGGCGACTCCAATGCCGAGGGCCCCTCCTGAACCACCCTCACCGATCACCACGGAAACAACCGGCGTGCGAAGAGCCATCATGTCGCGGATGTTCACGGCGATGGCCTCGGCAATGTGACGTTCCTCGGCGCCCACACCCGGGTAGGCGCCGGGGGTGTCGATGAGGGCTACGACGGGAAGAGCGAATTTCTCAGCAAGCCGCATGAGGCGAAGAGCCTTGCGGTAGCCTTCGGGGTGCGGGCTGCCGAAGTTGCGAAGGAGGTTTTCCTTCATGTCGCGGCCTTTTTGCTGGCCAATGACTACGCAGCGGATGCCATCAATCGACGCCAGTCCACCGGGCATGGAGGCATCGTCGCCGAACAGGCGGTCGCCCTTGAGTTCGACAAAATCTGAGAATGCCATCCGCACATAATCCAAAAAGAAGGGTCGGGCGATATGACGGGAAATCTGAACTCGCTGCCAGGCGCTGAGGTTGCCATAAATCTGGCCACGCATTGATTCCAGCTTGTTCTGCATGCCGCGAATTTCGCCGCCGAGGTCGATATTCCTGTCTTCGGACTGTTTTTTAAGTTCCTCAATCTTCTGCTCGAGCTCAACAAGGGGTTTTTCAAAATCCAAGGTCTGCTTGTTCATGGGTGCGTTATTTGATGGTGACAGGTGTGCCGGGCTTCACGAGGGCGTAGATTTCGTCGAAATCAGAGGGGCTGAGCACGATTCCAGGTGGAGTCGGTGGCATTGATCCATCCTCCGCCGGAGCGGGCGGGGTGCGAAGGACAACATTGCCAGGATTGATGAGAACCGTGCGCTCAGCATCGGCGTAATCTTTTGCTCCGAAGGCGACACGGGTTTCGCCTTTGCGGGCGATGCGGTCTGCAACCTTCGCTTCGACTTCGCCCTTGGCTGCCTGACCGGTGAGCGTCATAGAGAGGGTGGGATATTCCCTGAAAAATGCACCCGCATTCATCAAGGAAATGGTGGAACCTGCGCGGTCGATCACGAGGGCAGTGTCAACAACTGGAATCAGTAATTGCTGACCGATCTGCAGGTTTATGGAGGTCATTCCGTTCGCCCAGTAGATCAATTCGGAGTTGGTTTTGAACTGAGATTTGATGCGGTCCAGAGAGTCGCCTTTTTTCACCGTATAGAGGGTGTTCGAGGCAGTAGCGCCGCGATCGCGAAAGAGAAAGAGGTTAATGCGGCCGAGTGCAGCACGTGCCTCGGCGGCTTTGGGAGAGTCAGGATAAGTGCTCAGGTGGGCTGCGATGGCATCACGAGCCTCCTCAGTATTCTGCGCGAGGACCGGCTTGAGCGAATCGAAGGCGGCCAAGGCCGGATGGGGAGTTGGTGCGGGAGTTGGTGTCGGGGCGGCGACTTGCTCCGCATAATCGAGTTTTTTCTCTTTGTAGTAGAGTTCGTAAATAAAATATCCGCTGCCGCCCAATATGCCGGCGACAAGAAACAAAATCGTGAGTGCTTTTATGAACATGATACGTCGGGAAATAATATCCGCTGGGCTCTGGAAATGAAAACCCCGAAATCAGGCGAGGCCGCGGCGTTTCCATTCCGCGACATTTTCGCCCGCCGAGCGCTGGACCATTTCCATTGAAAACTTCAGCAAGCAAACCTCCCAGGCATCGTCCACGCCGGCTATGAGCGCGCGGAAGGGATCGTCGCCTTTTTTCATCTCGTCTTCCATGCGGGCGATCGCCTCGTCGAATGGCTCGTGGAGAATTTTCTCGGAGAGATCGGTTTTTCGGAATTGAAATCCATACCGCAAAACGCGGGCGGCTGAGGGATTCGCCTCCAGCCAGTCTGCAAAATCTCGCGCCTCCTCGCCAAAACCCTCGAGAAGAACCTTGCTGAAATGCGCGGGTGAAAGAATGCGCGGGCGCTCGGCCTCGATCGTGCCGGAACGGATGCGCACCGTTTCAACCTCGTCGAGCGGCTCTGTGACGAGCAAAAAATGAAAACGCGTTGTGCCAAACGTCTCGATGGCGCTTTGCGGCGTCACGACCACGCGGGTATTATCCATCGCGTATTGGAAATCATGCTCCTTGAACATCGTTGGAAATTACTTCGCCAAGCGTGTTATTCAATCAATTAGAAGAGGCGCCCTGTCGAACGGGAATCTCGACAGCGATTTTTGCGGGGGGCAGTGTGAATCTCAGGGCTAACAGGACAATGTAAAGCAGCAGAACTGCGGCTGCGAGCCAAGGGAGAAGATATGATCTGCGGACAGAGGAAATCATGGGAGTTTCAGAGACCCGATGGCATCCATGACGCGATCACTGAGCAATTGATAGGTCTCTCGAGAGACGTTGGAAATTTCCTCCGCACTGAAATGGATCGGCTCACCGATGACCACGGTAATCTGTGAAAGCTGGAAGCGGCGGGCACTTTTTGGGAAGGCTTCGTAGGCGCCAAAGATTCTCATGGGCAGCACAGGAGCGCCGGTTTTTGCGATCACCAGTCCGATGCCCGCGCGGGCAGGCTGGAGGTCGCCATCGCGTGAGCGCGTGCCTTCCGGAAAGAGAAGCACGGCGTTGCCCTCCTTCACTTTTTTGATGACCTCGCGCAGAGCAGACATGTCGTTCCCGTCGCGTTCCACCGGGATCACATTCATCGCAGGAAAAAGAGGACCGAAGAACGGCCATTTAAGAAGAGTTTTGCGCGCCAGATAAAAAACACCTCGATGGCTGCAAATGCCTGCCAGTGGCGGATCAAAGAAACTAGAGTGATTCACTGCTATGAGAAGTGGACCAGACTCCACCATGCGCTCAGGATGGATGACCCGCATCGAAAACATCATGCGGGCGATGAGCTTCGCCAGATTGTAAAAAATATTATAAACGATCGTCATACCTGGCGGATTCCGGATTTTGAAAGAATTTCCGCCATCTTGTCCACGACGCCTTCGAGGGTGAGGTGAGAGGTGTCGATCACGTGTGCCCCGGAAGCGATTTTGAGCGGAGCGCTGGCCCGGCTGGAATCGAGTTTGTCGCGTTTTTCGATGCTATCGTGCAATCCCTGCGCGGCCCTCCGGTGACGGCGGACTTCAGGCGAGGCGTCGAGGTAGAATTTGTAGGGGGTGTCCGGAAAGACCACCGAGCCGATATCACGCCCCTCGCTCACGATCGGGCGCTTCTCGGCGAGGGCCCGGAGCTGCGCATTGACCAAGCTTCTCACCGCAGGCACGGCAGCGATAGGGGAAACACTTTGGTTGACCTCAAGAGTCTGGAGCTCCAGATCGGGCATCCCGGCATTGATGCGGATGAACGATTCGCCAGCTTCGGTGAATCCCGAATCCACCGACATGCGCTGCACTGCCGCATTAATACTTTCGGGATGGAGGGGATCAATCTGTTGACGGAGAAGCTCCCACGTTACAGCGCGATACATGGCGCCGGAATTCACGTGGGCGAAGCCAATCCGCCGCGCAAGCCGCGTTGCAACGCTGCTTTTGCCAGAGGCAGCAGGCCCATCGATGGCGATAACGATCATGGCGCAGAACTTCTCACGCAAGGCGTGCCGCCGCCTTGCAGGCCTGACAAGACCTCGGTGCGGTTTTTAATGCGGCCGCCTTTTTGAATATGCAATAGAGCCTGAGCAAAGCCTGGGTAGGAGGTGTTCACACAAGCAGTGTCTTCGATAATTGTTTCGCCCTCCGCAAAAAGTCCGGCAACCGCGAACGCCATGGCGATGCGGTGGTCATGATGACAAGGCAAGCGCGCCCCTTTGAGCGCGCGGCCTCCGGTGATCGCCATGCCGTCGGGAAACTCCTCCACCTGCACACCCATAGCGCGGAGATTCGCAGCCACTGCGGCAATGCGGTCGGTCTCCTTCACACGCAATTCAGCGGCATCGCGAATAACGGTCGTTCCCTGCGCCAGCGCGGCGGCCACAGCAAGAATGGGAATTTCATCAATGACATTCGGGATTTCAGCGCCCGCGATCGTCGTGGCGCGGAGAGTGGTGCCTTTGATATCGATGTTGCCCACGGGCTCGCCGCTGAGGGAGGTCTCAATCACCTCGCGGATGCGTGCGCCCATGCGGACGAGGACATCGATGATACCGGTGCGGGTGGGATTCAGCCCTACATCCTTCACCAGCAGGCGGGAACCCGGTTGCGCAGCGGATGCAACCAACCAGAATGCAGCACTGGAGATGTCGCCGGGGACCGTGAAATCCATCGACTCTGGCACCTGACCTCCCTCGACGGTTGTGCGGATTTCAACGAGACGCCGATCCTTCACGGAGTTTTTGTTTTCCCAGACCTCCTCGCGTTTCGATTTGATGAGAAAATAATCGAACATCCTCTCGGTATGGTCACGAGATCGGACATCTTCGATCACCGTGGTAGGACCCTTGGCAAAAAGCCCAGCGAGAAGAATCGCACTTTTGACCTGTGCGCTGGCGACAGGCGTGCGGTAGGTGATGCCTTCCAGATTGCCATGTCCCTCGACCACAAGAGGCGGGCAGGATTTTTCGCCTTCCGCGTAGAGACTGGCCCCCATGAGGCGCAGCGGATCGATGACGCGCTGCATCGGGCGCTTCGACAGGGAAGGGTCGCCCGTGAGGCGGGAGGTAAAATTCTGCGCAGCAAGGATGCCGGACATGAGACGCATCGTGGTGCCGGAGTTACCACAGTCGATGTCGCCAAGCGGCTTGGTTAAACGGCCCGAAACGCCCTCCACAATGAGCGTTCCAGGCTCGGGGGATTCGATGAAAACTCCCAACTGGCGCATTGCTGCGGCTGTGCTGCGGCAATCTTCGCCCTCGAGGAAATTGCGGATCACACAAGTGCCGTTCGAAAGGGCGGCCAGCATGACAGCGCGGTGGGAGATGCTTTTGTCGGGCGGAACGGCTATTTCTGTATCGATGAGCGCGGCGCGGCGGGATGAGAGGGTGTGTTTTTCCTTGTTGCCTTCATGTAGCTGTTGTATGGCTGATGCGGAGAGTTCGTGCATCTGCGAGAAACGCCTCCACAGCACTCCGGTTGCCGCTTTCGATTCCGAGTTTCAGTGTCTCGAGCGCGGTTTGCAAGTCATGGATTCCGTTTAAAACCTCGGCACTGTTATCGAGGAAAATTTCTGCCCAGAGGCCTTCAGGCCCTCCGGCGATGCGGGTTGAATCGCGGTAGCCTCCTCCAGCAAAGCGGGTAAGCGATGGATCCGCTCCCAAAGCAGCATGAACCAGAGCGGCGGCGGCGGCGTGAGGAAGGTGGCTGATGCGCGCCATCGCACGGTCGTGGGCCTCGGGGGACATTTCCTGAAGCGTACAACCCGCTGTGGCCCACAATTCCTCAGCCAGAATCCGTGCGGATGGATCGGTGTGCGGCGTGGGTGTGAGAATACAAACAGCGCCATCATACAAATTCTCACGGGCTGCACGGATGCCGCTCTGCTCGGAGCCCGCCATGGGATGCGCCCCGATGAAGCGTCCACCAAAGACTTCTTGAAGGCTTGCAACGATCTTGGCTTTGACGCTTCCGGCATCGGTCACAACAGCGCGTTCGGGAAGATATTTCCTGAGCTCGTAACCGATCGCTTCGATAGCATGCGGAGATAAACAGAGAACGGCTATGTCGGAATCTGCAACAGCAGCAGATAGATCATGCGATACGCGGCAGCCCGGAAGGAGATACGCCGCCTCACGGGCAGCTTCCTCGCGGCGCGCCCAAAGAGAAATCTCTCGAAAATGACCCGACCTGCTCAGAGCCATAGCGAGCGAGCCGCCGATCAGGCCTGGTCCTAGGATGGAGACTCGCCGGTTCAGGGCACTAGAAAAATCTTGCCCGAGTAAGGGCATTTCACCTCAGTGCCGGGAGGAAATCCACGGACGTCCACATAGCCGGCATAGGGCGAGTGGGGGCTGGTGACGAATCCTGGTTTTCCGGGAACTGGTGTCCCGTAGGAGAGGTCCCTGGACGCCACGGGCTCGGGGGGAGGAGTCGGCGTGGGAACAGGGGTCGGTGTGGCATTCGGATCCACTGCAGGCGGGATCTCGGTGTAACCTTCCGGCGTTGGCGTTGGCGTGATAAACTGCGTGGTGGTGGAGGGTGTGTCTTGGTAGCCAAAGCGGCCTGTTCCAGTTTTGCGAACTGGACGCT
>JBIJCR010000174.1:0-11623 GCA_044344595.1 Terrimicrobiaceae bacterium | reverse complement strand
CGACATCTTTGCCGCGTGCGATGTGGTGCTGGTGACCTACAGTGCGAAATTCCGCTCGGCCAGTGGCGTTTTGAATGCTGCCATCTCTGCACGGAAGCCGGTGTTGGCTTCTTCAGGCTCGGGTCCGTTGAAGACGGTGGTGAGCAAATACAATCTCGGCGTGTTTGTAGGACCTGATGATTTGAAAGAAATTCTTAGAGGTGCAATGCAACTCGCCATCTGTTGCCAAATGCATGCCAATCCTCCCCCTGCTTGGAGTCGGTATGAAAGCGAGAATTCCTGGGAAGAAAATGCGAGGAGGGTCGTGAAGATATTTGAGGCGTGATTTGACCGGGGATGCAGAGCGGCGGAGCTGCGTAAACAAGCTGAAATTCGGACCCTCCTACCTACTATGCGTCACGGCGTCACTTGTTGCATCGATTTGAGGGGTGCTGGTGGGGTAAAAGAAATCAATCAAAATTTCATGGACACAGTATCAGCAAACAATGTGCTTGTCGCAGGGTTGCGATCACAGAAAGGCGCTCCGAATGCATTTCTTCGTGAAATTTGTGATGGCAAGAGTTTATTTTGTATCTCTCGACGCCAGCCGTTTTGAAGTACGAGGAGGTCTTTGTTCGGAAGTTGTTGCCCTCACTATTTGCAAGCCGCGAAATTCCCAAAAAATATTAAACTTTTTTATTGACGGAAAAGGGCGCAACCGCTAACTTGCAACAAGTATTTTGATTAAATGCGCAGCCATGCAAATCAGCCCCACCAGCCTTGTGTAGAGGAGCTAGATTTTTGTGGTTCATATTCCCCTTCCTCCGGAAAATGTCATGAAATTTTAACGCCCCAAAGATGAAAAAAAATTCTCAATCTTTTTTTTCGCGGCAACTCTCCCATAAGTTTTTTTTCGCCCTCGCGACGTTGGCTTTGTTCACTCTTCCTGCGCGGTCGCAGACTTGGACTGGAGAGGGTGGAGGAAATTGGGGCACTAATTCTAGTTGGTCTGCAAATGTTACTTTCGGCAACTCTACAGATCTTACTTTCAGCGCCGCAAATGCCAATGCGAGTTCGACAAGCACACCAGCATTTCTTGGAGCAACCAGAACCATTCGGAGTTTGAATTTTGATGCAAATGCTGATTCTGATATCTTCATCCGGCTTACGCAGACTATTGACTCAACCGCAAGGAATCTGACATTTCAAGCGGCCAGCGGAAGCACGAATGTGACTGTAGCCTCTGGAGCCACTGGCAACTACACGATCGGACTCTCCAGTGGTAATTTAATTCTCGGTAGCGACCTGCTTATTGACCACAATGGCACGGGATCCTTAACCATTGATAGACCTATTACCGGCACTGGATTCGGAATCACCAAAAACGGAACCGGCCTGCCCACCCTCTCCGGAACGAACACCTTCACCGGTGGCTTCACGCTGAACGCGGGCCAATTGAATATCAATAATGCCCAAGCTTTGGGCAATGCAACGCCCGGTGCCTTCGTGATCAATGGCGGCACGATTGATAACACATCGGCGGGCAACTTGACTCTGGGAGCGAAGCCACTCACCATTAACACCGACTTCACTTTTATCAGCACTCAGAGTCTAAATGGTTCAAAAACCTACACCGGTGCAACAACCATCGGCTCTTCGAATGGCACAAATGCAGGAACATTACATTTTAGTGGTTCAGGAACCATCTCGAATGCGGCTACAACCATCTATTGTGGTACACTGCCCCAATCAAAATCATGAAATCACAAAATCACACGCTATCGTTGCTTCTGTGCTTGCTTGCCACATTGAGCTTGGTTGCCCCGGCTGCTCAGGCGCAATCCTCTTGGAATGGAACTACCGGAAACTGGAGCAGCAATGCAAGCACGGGATGGAATGGCACGGGGGTTCCAAACGGGGTGGGGGCGGTTGCAGATCATGCTGTAGCTACGACTTCCACCACCACGCAGGATGTTGTCGCTGGGGTTACGGTGGGGAGGATTTCACTGACGAATAACTCGAATCATTCATGGACGATTACCCTCACCAACGGAATCACGCTAGACCAAGACGGCTCGGGCTCCGGAAGCGCGACGATCAGCAACACTAATAGCAATAATGGCACCAGTAACTTCCTGACATTCCAAAGCGGAACTCTGACCCTTGCGGACAATCTACTGATCAGCAACACGGGGGCATCCACGAGAACCGGGACAGGCTCGACAGCTGGCGGATCGATCGCCTTTACGTCCACTTCGGTGATCGCAGGATCGGGAAATATCACGATTGATAACGTGCTGAACAACTTGACGGGGGTGGGTGCCATTCGTTTTACAGGCGGCACCAATACCTTCACAGGGAACGTGAACGTGCGATCAGGTGTGACCACCTTTACTGGCAATTCCGTCTTTGGCGGTGTTGCCACCAATGTCATCACCCTCGGAGCTTCAGGCGCAGGTTCAGCAACCCTCCTCGCGACCAATACCACGACCCTTGCCAACGACTGGGTGGTGGCCGCCGGAAGCGGCGGGACTTTGACTTTGGGTTCCATCGGCTCAGCTGGGGTAATTTTCAACGGGACCGGGACACTGAACGGCGATTTAAACTTGTATACCTTGGCCTCGAACACCAATAAGTTTAAACTGAATGGAATAATCAGCGGAACTGGAAACTTTACCAAGACGGGAACTGGCACTGTTGAATTGAGTGCTGCCAATACCTTTAGCGGCATCACGACAGTTTCCGATGGAAATTTAACTTTGTCCAACGCCCTCGCCCTTCAAAACAGTGCCTTGGACACAACCGCCAGCGTCACCGGCAGTTCCACGGTTGGTATCAAGATATCGGGCGTCACCGCTTTAACTCTGGGCGGCCTCACCGGAAACAAAAATTTTGCCGCTCTTTTCTCGGATACCAACGGCTACTCCACCTTCAACGCCCTGACCTTGAACCCTGGCACCGGCGTCACCTATACCTACAGCGGGGCAATCGCCAACGGTGCCGCAAACACGACCCTCACAAAGACGGGCAACGGCACGCAAATCCTCAGCGGCTCGAACACTTACACCGGCAACACCACCGTCTCTGCTGGCACCCTTCAAATCGGCTCCGATAGCGTGGGGTCTGTCGGCAATATCACAAGTTCCGCAATAGGAAAAGGTGGGTTGACACTCAACGCGGGTAAAATTTCATCAGACAGCAGCACCAGTCGAACCCTGCTTAATGCCGTGACGTTTGGCGGAAACATCACCATTGGAGATACAACGAACAATGGAACTCTTACATTCTCTGCTGCAGCAGATCTCGGTAATGCCACGCGCGTCTTAACGGTGGATAGCGGTGTTATCTTAGGCGGTGTCGTTAGTAATGGCTCCATCACCAAAGAGGGCAGCGGTGTTCTCACGCTCAGTGCAAATAACACATACTCAGGCGGAACCCAGCTCAATGCCGGTACGGTCGTGCTAGGTCATGAAAACGGCCTTGGTACAAATGGTACAATCACGCTTGGGGGCGGTACACTGAAATATGGCTCTGGTGTATCAACCGATCTCTCTTCGAGATTCAGTACGGCGGCCAGCCAACAATACCTCATCGATACCAATGGAAATGATGTGACTTTTGGCACGGGTCTCACAAGTTCTGGCGGTAGTCTCACAAAATCATCCTCCGGTGTGCTCACGCTCTCCGGAAACAATACTTACAGCGGGGCAACCACGATCAATGCCGGTACCTTGTATGCTAATGGGAATATTGCAAATAGTGCCGTTACAATAAACAGTGGTGCCACACTGTCGGGAACTTCGCAAATCGGGGATTTGATCGTGAACTCGGGTGCCACGGTTGCTCCAGGTGCCTCTTCGGCCAACAATGCATTCGCAAATCTTTCCGTTAATACATTAATACTCAACGGCGGCGGTAATTATTCTGTAAAAATCGGTCAGGCCAGCGGCGGCGCGGCTGGAACAAATTGGGATCTCATCACGGTGGGTGGTGGCTCAGGAAGTGTAACAATTAACGCCGCTGCAAATAACACATTTGGAATCAAGCTCAATGGAAATGCTATGTCAGACTTCAGTTCCGGCCAAAGCTATTCATGGAATATCATAGACTGGGGGTCCGTAACGGGCTTTGATGCGTCATATTTTTCGATCGATACATCCAATTTCGGCCAAGCCTTCACTGGCACATTTTCACTGGCTAATACCAGCGGCTATCTACAGTTATCCTATTCCGCAGGTGCTGGAACGCCAAACTGGACTGGAGGGTCTGGAAATTGGTCAGCAGGTTTTGGTACATCTCCAACGACGGGATCGCCTTTGGAATTCTCCGGGGCGAGTTCCGCAGTCGCGACCAATAATATCGCAAGTGGAACCTTATCCAGTGTGGCAGGAATCACATTCTCGATTGGAGCAGGTGCATTTACTTTGAACTCCACATCTGGATCTGCTGGCTTTGATGCCTCGACTCCTCTCGGAATCACCGAATCCATAATAAACAATTCCAATAACACTCAAACGATCAATCTTGCGCTCTCCTATGATTCATCGGAACTTGTACGAGCCTTATCTGGAAACATTGTTCTCAATGGTGCTGTCGTGACATCTAATTCAAGCATCATTACTTTTGAAGGCGATAACACCAAAACAATTAACGGAATTGTATCTGGAAACGGGGGGATCGCCCAATCGGGAAATGGTTCCACCATTCTGAATGCCCAAAACACCTACACGGGTACGACGACAGTCAATTCAGGAACCCTTCAGCTCGCTGGTTCTGCCAACCTGGGGGGGGGGAATTATTCCCAAGCTATATCCAACAACGGCACGTTCTTTATTAATACAACAGAAAATCAAATCCTCTCCGGAGTTATTTCTGGAACTGGAGACCTAGTCAAGAGCAATACAGGCAACTTAACGCTCAGAGGAAGCAATAGTTACTCCGGAAATACCACGATCAATGCGGGCACTGTCTTTATTGAGGATGCCGGCATTTTGGGTAGTGCCTCCTACTCGGGAAGCATTTTGAATAATGGCGCACTCGAGTTTAAAGGAACCGCAAGCCAAAGTCTGAACGGAATCATCTCTGGAAACGGAGGATTGACATTTAACGGATCGGGAACAACCACTCTTGCTGCGAGCAACACCTATTCCGGAGCAACGGTGATTAATTCTGGCACGGTCAGCATCTCGACTTTAGGAAACGGCAGTGTCGCCGGATCCTTGGGAAATTCGAGTAGTGCTGCATCCAACCTTGTCTTCGGTGGAGGAACTCTTCTCGCAACAAGTACTTCCACAAGTAATCGTAGCTTCACGCTCCAAAATGGAACGACCAGTACGATTAGCGTCAATGGCGGGGTTACTTTGACTATCACTGGCACGTCTGCCTTAACTTCGGGATCTTTGGTGAAAGACGGATCCGGAACTCTTACTTTAAGTGGAATTCAGAACTATTCAGGAACCACCACAATAAGCGGAGGAAATTTAACTTTTGGGAGTTCAGCATCTCTTGGTGCTGGCAATTATTCTTCGAACATTCTCTTCAGTAATTCCTCTACCTTGCGCTGGGAGTCTTCAGCGTCTCAAACTCTCTCGGGAAATATCAGCGGTCAAGGTGGCATCACCATGAATGACGCAGCTTCTTCGCTGATTCTATCAGGCAATAACAGCTACTCGGGAAACACGGTATTGAGTAGTGGAACTATCAGGATTGGAAGTAGCAGTGCCCTTGGGACAGGTAGTTTACAGTTTAATGGTTCAGGTACTATCACGAGTACGGATAGTTCCAGTCGAACGATCACCAATTCTTTTGCCACCCCTGCGAGTAGCAATTTTACTATTACATTTGGCAATTCCTCGATACAGACTGGCGATCTTTCCTTTTCAGGAAACTTAAATCTGAACAGCAGTTTCCTTGGTAATGCAAAAACATTCAATGTTCTCAACACCACCACATTCGATGGAATTATTTCCAACAACAACAGTAGCCTCACCAAGAACGGGAGTGGCACCTTGGTTCTGAGAGGTAATAACACCTACGGCACATTGGGTAGTACGGTCACTACGCTCAATGCCGGCACCCTTCAAATCGGTTCCGATAGCGTGGGGTCTGTCGGTAGCATCACAAGTTCCGCAATAGGAAAAGGTGGGTTGACACTCAACGCGGGTAAAATTTCATCAGACAGCAGCACCAGTCGAACCCTGCTGAATGCCGTGACATTTGGCGGAAACATCACCATTGGAGATACAACGAACAATGGAACTCTCACATTCTCTGCTGCAGCAGATCTCGGTGGTGCCACGCGCGTCCTCACGGTGGATAGCGGGGTTATCTTAGGCGGTGTCGTTAGTAATGGCTCCATCACCAAAGAGGGTAGCGGTGTTCTCACGCTCAGTGCAGCTAACACATACTCAGGCGGAACCCAGCTAAATGCCGGTACGGTCGTGCTAGGTCATGCAGACGGCCTTGGATCAGCGGGTACAATCACGCTTGGGGGCGGTACACTGCAATATGGCTCTGGTGTATCAACCGATCTCTCTGCGAGATTCAGTACGGCGGCCAGTCAACAATACCTCATCGATACCAATGGAAATAATGTGACTTTTGGCACGGGTCTCACAAGTTCTGGCGGTAGCCTTACAAAATCCGGATTGGGCACTCTGATCTTGGGTGGATCAAATACATTTGATGGCTCCACTACCATCAGCGCAGGCAACCTTTCTATCAGCTCGACAGCGGCTCTAGCTTCTACTTCAGGCATCACTCTCGGGGATACCGGCGCCCTCGTTTCTACGGGTGCAGTTGCTAGTTTTGACCGCAATATCAGCGTCACTGCTGGCTCAGGAACCATTCGCAATACAGGAAGTGGCTTGCTGACACTCTCCGGCACTCTCACGAAAAATGGCACCACTCTCACCCTCGCAGGTGGTAGCAGTGGAATCACGGTGAGCGGTGCTATCGTCGGCTCAAGTGCCAATTCCGACCTCATTGTCGACGGAGGCAATGTGACTCTCTCCTCGTCAAACAGCTACAACGGACCGACCTCCATCATCAATGGCGCCACACTCACAGCCAGCGCCGCCAACGCCCTACCGACTTCCAATGGCCGATCTGCCATTTCGATGGATGCCACCGGAACCGGCAGCTCCACGCTCGCCCTCGGCTCTAGCCAATCGGTGGCATCTATCACTGGTGCAGCTAGTTCCAATGTCACGCTCGACTCGAACACCCTCACAATCGGCACCACCAGTGGCAATACAACATTCGCGGGCCGAATCACCGGCGGTAATAGTTCCGCCATCGTGAAAGATGGAGCCAGTACTCAAATCCTCACCGGCAATAACACCGGCTTCACCGGTACCACTACCATCAACAGTGGCACACTCCAAGCAGCCGCTGCCGGAGCCATGGGGAACAGTACAGTCATCAATGTCAATGGCGGTTCATTCCTCGTTACCGCTGAAAATGCAGTGAGTGATAATACATCGATCAACCTTGGCGGTGGTCGCATGGCCATGAGTGGAAACTTTAACGAGAATGTTGGCGCACTCACACTCAGTGCCAACTCCACCATCGACTTTGCAGGCTTCTCAGGTATTCTACGCTTTAGTAGCATCGCCTCCTGGGCAGTGAACGCTACTCTCGCCATATGGAACTGGAGTGGCACAACCGCATTTGGTGGGGATGAAATCAACAATTACCAAAACCCCAGCCGCCTTGTCTTTGCTGATAATTCCCTTGTCACTTCCAATCTTAATAACATTAGATTCTACAGCGACGATGGCAATAGCTTCATCGGACAAGGTTTTGAACAACCATTCAGCCAATCCGGCTTTTCCGGAACCGAAATCGTCGCCGTCCCTGAAGCCGAGAGCTATATTGCCGCTGCAATTCTCCTCGCTGGCTACGGCATCTTCCACCTCCGTCGCAGAGTCGAGCGAAAACGATTGGGTCATCGTCCCGCATAACCCAAGTAGACTCAATACCACTGCTAGGCATCTCCTAGTCTAAAACCAACCTCACGCAAACATGTTGTCTGAGTGATCTCTATAGCCGCACGCCACTCAGACCCCGCTGCGTGCCTGTCTATAGCGCTGTCCCTAAACCCGAAAACGGATTTTTAGACAGGAGGGCAGGATGAAGAGAATTTACAGGAAAGGTTTTGGCTTTTGTTTGATATCGCACAAATCATTTCAAACGCATCACATCATAAACAGATCATCCTCTGTGTTCTCTGTGCGCTCTGTGGTTAATTCTGCTGTATTCGGGCTAAAGCCGATTTCCGGTAAGCGTTGCACGGAGCACCGCCTGCGTGAAGTATGTATGATGTCGTTGGATATAAACAAGATATGAGCAGGTGACTAGATCGGATCAAATTAAAGATTTCATTCGGCCCGCAAAAATCAAATTCTTGTTTACACTACAGAAGTGATCCTATTTCTTGTTCGTACGGCAATCGGCAGCCCATTTTCCTTCTATCTTATTCAAGACCCAAAATGATCGAAGAATCCATAGGATTTCCGGCAGGTTTTTATCTGGGATTGATTTTGCTTGCATTGGCTTCGGCTTACGCTTGGAAGATGCGGGAGCTTGGATTGGGAATTCCCATGGCTGCGGTACTGGGAACTGTGGGGGTATGGTATTTTGGAGATGCACTTTATAATGATTATGAAAACTATGGGGCTAAGATAGGTTTTCAGTATCTCGAAGCGGCGTGGTGGCAGGTATCACTTTTTATCGGGTCCTTTCTGGTGCTTGTGCCGATACTGCACCGTATAGTCAACCGGAGACTTTTAGGTAAAAGAAGTGAGTTTTGGGCGTTGATGCAACGCGGAGGTATAGACAACCCGGAGTTTCAGCGTCGTTTAGATATTGCAACCAGCCTTATTTTTAGCGTTTGGTGCTGTCTGATGTTGATTGCCTTAGTGCGAACGAATTTCGATATTTTGGGATTATTTGCGCCTTATGTCTCGGGTAAGGCGAATCCGTGGGGAAGAGGTCGCGTGGGATCGGGATTTGACGCGTTAATTTCGTTTGCTAACTACCTGCAGATCATGCTTGCGGCGTCTTTTGGCATCGTAGCCGCTGTGGCAAAAAATCCCCGCACTCGCTGGATCGGAATCGTTGTGACGGCTTTATCGTTGCCTTGGTTTCTCTTAGATCGCACGCGGAATACGATGCTCGCAGTAGCTTTGCCGGGCCTGATTGCTTGGGTTTTCGTGCGTTTCCGTGGTGGCATGCTTCTCAAAGTCGGCGTGCTGGCGGGTGCGTTTCTACTAACGGAAGGGTGGATGAAATTTGTGATCCAGACGCGAAGTGATGCGAATATTGCCATTGCCTTTAAACAACTTGGTATCAGTGGTGTGGCAGACCAAGTGGAGCAGAATGATTCCAAACACCAAGGATTGAATATGTTTGAGGAGCTGGCGTGGGTAAATTCATTTATCGATAAGGGAACATTTATCGTGAATCATGGAGCAAGGTATTTCGCTGAGTTGGTTAACCCTATTCCGCGCGCACTGTGGCCTAGCAAACCGATGATCGGTATCGATTATGCAATCGCCCGAGGGCAGTTGTATGCAGGTGCTGGCGATGAACAGGGAGGTGTGGGCGCAACAATCTCGACAGGTATGATCGGGCAGGGGGTGGTAAATTTTGGAGGGTTTTTTGGTGTGATTGCTGCTGCACTGCTCATGGCTTTATGGGTAGTTATTCTTGCAAGGCAGGATCTTATGGGGAAAAAAATGGGGCGTATGCTTTTATTTTTCATTGGCTGCGTGCTGACTTTCAACCTCGGCAGGGATATCACGCTGATTACCTTGTATCCGTTTTTGTTTGGATATTTCATGCTCACTTTTTGGGCTAGGACGCATGGTGAGAGGTGATTGACTGAATGTAAAATGGGGGCGCAATTCCATCTCTGCGCGGAGCAGTTTTGGTTTTTGGTATTTTCGAAGGCGGATAATTGCCGTTTTTTAGACAAAGTATAATCCCGAAAACGGATTTTTAGACAGGAGGGCAGGATGGAGAGAATTGACAGGAAAGGCTTTGGCTTTTGTTTGATATCGCACAAATCATTTCAAACGCATCACATCATAAACAGATCATCCTCTGTGTTCTCTGTGCGCTCTGTGGTTAATTCTGCTGTATTCGGGTTAATTTTATAAATGCTTTTAGCAATCCATTTTTCGCGCCTTGGACCGTATCATATAGCACGCTTGCGCTCTGCCCGTGCGGTTCTGGCGCCGTTGGGTTGGCGGGTGGTAGCGTTGGAAATTGCGGGATCAGATGCGACGTATGAGTGGAAGCAGGAGTCCGGTGCTGGGGAAGAATGGGAGCGTGTCACGGTGTTTCCTAATGGGGTTTTTGAAAGAATACCGGTTGGTGAGATGAAGCGTGCGATCGCGAGGGAGTTAGATCGATTGAAACCGAATGCTGTTGCGATTGCGGGCTGGGGGACTGTCGATGCGCGGTTTTGCTTGGAGTGGTGCAAGCGGAATGAAGCGAAGGCGATCGTGATGAGTGAGACGCGGGCTGTGGACGGACGGCGTCTGTGGTGGAAAGAGTGGGTGAAGTCACGGTTCGTTAGGAGGTTTGACGCAGCGCTATGCGGTGGGGAGTCGCATAGACGGTATCTTGTGCAGCTTGGTATGCCTGAAAAGCGGGTGGCTTTAGGGTATAATGTGGTGGACAATGATTTTTTTAAACTACGGACTGCGGATTGCGGATCGTTCATCAATGGCCCTTATTTTTTGGCTTCCAATCGGTTTGTAGAGCGCAAGAATCTCGGAAGGTTGGTGGAGGGGTATAAGATTTTTCAGGATTTAGTTTTTAGAATCAAGGGGGTAGAAAAGACAGGCGTGTGGCCCTTGGTTTTGCTCGGGGATGGGGAGTTGCGTGGCAAGCTGGAAGCGCAATGCGTGGAGTTGGGGGTCCAAGTTTTCAGGATTCAGGATTCAGTTTTCAGCAGCGCAGGGCGCGAAGACTTAAAACTTAATTCTTACAAACTTAAAACTCCTATCGAAGGCGGTTTGGTTTTTTTCCCAGGATTTCGGCAGATCGGGGAGTTGCGGGCGTTTTACGCCGGGGCGGGTGCGTTTGTGCATCCGGCGCTGGAGGAGCCTTGGGGGCTTGTGATCAATGAAGCGATGGCGAGCGGTTTGCCGGTGTTGTCGAGCCGGAATGTGGGTGCTGCGGAGGAGTTGGTTGTAGAGGGCAAAACTGGCTTTTTGTTTGATCCGAGGGATGTGAATTCCATTGCGGAATCTCTTTTAAAGATGTTTTTGATGTCTGAAGCTGAGCGGCGCAAAATGGGATCGGAAGCTCGTGAAATGTTGGAGCGCAAGGCGCCAAGCAGGGCTTTTGGCGAAGGGTTGGCAAAGGTGCTTGGGGCATGAAGGCGCTGTGCTTATTCGAGTCGGTATCCTGTGTGGATGGCGGGATTTTTGAGGCTGAGCGGGCTTTGTAATCAGCTCTTGCTAAAGGCCAGAGTGTGGATGTGCGTGTGGTCGGTCGGAGGCATGATACCAAAGTCTAATAGCTTTTTGACTTTACAGCTTAGGGATTTGAGCAGAATCTCGTGGTCGGCATGAGAACACTTCCGAAACTTGGACAAGAAATCGTAGAGCAAATCGAAGAGGCCTGGGCT
>JBIJCR010000159.1:0-3289 GCA_044344595.1 Terrimicrobiaceae bacterium | reverse complement strand
GTCCTCGTCACCCTATTTGCTAACTTTTTCGGCTTTTTTAGAGCTGTTTGATGCTTTGAAATAGGAGTATGTCAATAATTAATTCCTGACCCCTTTGACTTTGCTGCGGCCAGCCAGATCTTTTGCCGCGAACTACCCGATGACGCTCGCTGAAACAGCCTCCAATTTCGGTGAAATGATCCTGCTCGATGGCCTCATGAGCGATCCCGGCATGACACCTGAAACCAAGGCTTATCTTCTCGATCAAGAAATACTCCGCGCTCACGGCTACCTGATCAACATCCCCATGCGCTATGAGTTTGAGAAGTCCTTCTACACCGAGCGTGCCAGCGGTGAAGTCTCCGTGTCACGTCTTCGCGAACTCATGACAGACGCGCAGCGTAAGCTCTACGGCGAGACACTGCTCGACGACGGCACCGACCCGATGTTCTGGGCCTACAAGATGCATTTCTTCATCACCGGCGTCTCCTTCTACAACTTCCCGTATGTCTTCGGTTACCTGCTCAGCCAGGCGCTGTTTGCGCGCTTCAAAGCTGAAGGCGCAGCCTTCCTGCCGCGCTATGAAGCCTTCCTTTCGATGACGGGCAGCGCGACGTGCGAGGAAGTCGTCAAGCAAACCCTTGGCGAAGATCTCACCCATCCCGAATTCTGGGCCACCGCCCTGAAAGCGATGGAGCCGACCTTGCTAGCCTACGAGCAGGTATGAACCGGGGAGATCGGTTCATAACGCCAATCCGTTATTTGCCGCAAAGCCTACTCGATTTCAGTCATCGAAGTCCGCAGCTGGGGGTCCCTTGAGCTTGCGCTCGAGCAGGCGCCTGTGCTTGGTGATGCGGCCGTTCACTCGTTTGCGCCATAGGCGAAAACTGGAGGGCTTCAACTCGCGGCGCATGACCGCTATGACATCCCGCTCCACAAAGCCTGTGCGCTTCTCAATTTCCTCGAAACTTGTTCTGTCCTCCCAAGCGAACCGCACGATACGGGAAATCTGCTCGGGCAAAAGCGTGGCCGTCATGGGGCAATTTGAATTAAAGATTGGTAGTTCAAAGGCCTCTTTCTTTTCGTCACTGAGACGGCGGGCAGGGATTGTATGAATTGGTGCTTCATCGTGGACTTCGCGCAAATCTTTACGAATACCCGTACCGGCCAGATGCTCGGAAAGACGCAAAGTTTTGAAGCACATTGTCCAGATAATCCGATGCCACACGGGGAGTTTATTTGGAGAACTCCCTCCTACGATCTCACCATCAACGCCCTCACCGCGCGCTGCGTTTTCCAATTTCGTGTCGACGTCTATCGTGGGGCGCCCATGCCCTGGCGGCCCGGACGCTCTGCCATTACCGGATTTGGCCGAGGGCCTGAGACGTGGTAAAGATAACTTTCTTTGCGAATTCATCCACCGCCCGGGCTGAGACGAGTCCATCGCTTGCCCGAGTGAAGGATTTTACATGAGGGTTTGCTTTGGCTATGCCAACAAGGGTGTCTGCTCGGCATTCTTACAGGGGCATCCAAAAGATAAGACCACCAACCTGTGGGGCGAGGACAAGAAATGCATCTGGATTTTAGGCCATATCTTCGAGTTTTTCTGTGATGATGCTTTGTTGCTAGGGCAATAGGGAGGGATATCCTAAAAAGCCATCGATTATGCCGGAGCTTGTTAAGCTTGAACAATCCTTGTTGAGGGAAGGGTTCCGCTAATGCCATCGATTCCAAAGCGGCCTTGGCAGCTTCATTCAAAGAAAATTTCAAATCCCACTATTTCGAAGCGGGTCACCAGAGTCGGAGCTCCATGGTGAAATAGAATGGCATAATACAATCTTAGCCTCCTTTTCCACCGCCCGCAGAAGGCGACTCAAGGGGTTGGCGATGCGGATTCTGTAGCTGGAGGGAGAGGAAGGACCTGGCGAATTTTTTCGGCCCATTGGGGGAAATCGGGATGCTCCGGGTGAGAGCGGAGAAGTTGGAGGATTTCGCGACAACCTTGGTTTTTAAGACCAACGAGGATCATATCGTTGGCCCGGGAGAAAATCATGCTGGGCTTGGTGACAGTTTCGAATTTATCGGCTTCGTAATCCAGTCGTCCGCGAGTGATGCGATCAGCTTGGATTTTAATCTGAAGATCCCAAGTCCCAACGAGGAAAGGGCTGTTTTCTCTGCGCAGTGGTTGGCGAATGTTTTTCTCAAAAATTCCGTTGATATTGCTCGGATTCAGTTCCCATTCATTTTCATTTGGGAGAGATGGCTCGAGCAGCATCCATTTAGTGAAAATGCTGCCGGAAAGGGGCTGCTCAAGCAGGGCTTTTGCCTCGGGTGGAAAACGAATGCCTTTAGCTTGATCCAAGAGTGTTTTTGATAAATCGTTAATATATGATAAAGAAGAATTTACGGAATCTATATCATTTTGAGCGTTTGCGCGCTGTAGGCTTAACACCAAATAACGGAGATGTAACTGAAGGGCCGTCTCCATTTCGTGAGAACGAAGAAGATCCTCATTTTTCTTTTTCCAATCCGAAAAAGCCTGACTTTTATATTGGCGACCGTTGAATTCAGTCGCCTCTACAGCCTCTTCATAAAGTCGCGAAGCTGCCGGGCCACTTTTAAGAGCATTTTGCAAGGTTTTGAACGTTTGGTTTATGCTTTCAAGGCGTGCGTCCCTTTGTCTTGCCTCCAATTGCTCCACCTCCTTCAAAATTTCTTTGGAATTGAGGGGCGCGGCATCAGGTTCTGCGTAGAGGGGAAGAAGAGTTGTTGCCAAGGCACATGCGACAATGGGGGGAGAAAATTTCATCAAGATGACGTTTGTAAAAAGAAATGTAGCTGTCAAATTAAACTCGAAAACGGATTTTTAGACAGGAGGGCAGGATGGAGAGATTTTACAGAAAAGGCTTTGGCTTTTGTTTGATATCGCACAAATCATTTCAAACCCATCGCATCATAAACAGATCATCCTGTTCTCTGTGCGCTCTGTGGTTAATTCTGCTGTATTCGGGTTAAATGGTACGCTTGCCCGAGGCGCTTCCAACGGGCTCATCGTCGTTCGCGTAGGAATGCGATCAAACCACACGACCGAACTGCTCGATCAAATCGCCGGCGGTTGGATACCCTTGGCGGCGAAGTATTGCCTCAGGAATTCGATGTCGCCGCGATCTTTTTCGCGGCCGGCTCGGCACTTCATGCGCCAGAGCAGCTCGGGGCTGGCGAAGGGGATCGCCACGCCGTCGATTTCGTGAATGACGAGACTTTGGGAGGCTTCGTGGTAGTCGATGCCGGAAGCTTTTGCCATGAGGTC
>JBIJCR010000009.1:0-37612 GCA_044344595.1 Terrimicrobiaceae bacterium | reverse complement strand
CAGATGGCCGATCAAAACAACACGGGCCCATTTGCGGTGGCGGCGGCGAAGTTCCTCGTTCTCCTCGGGAAGGACTTTCTGCATCCACTCCTCCCCGCCAGCGAAGAGCCCCTCGCCCTTGAGGTTGCCGGTCGCGTATTTGAACCATTTTTTCAACGCGCCCCAAACTCCGAGCGGATTCGGGAAGGGTACCAGTTGCCAGAACCAGAACTTTACCGCATCCCAGTCCATTTTTTGCGGAAGGATCACTTCTCCGTCATGGTCGTGATGCACTGTGACCTGATGGTGCTTCACATGGCTCACGCGGAAGCTGACCGGGTCGCTCCATGTCAGAAACGAGAATACATCCATGAAAAAATCGTTCAGCCACTGCCTGCGGAAAGGCGTCTTGTGGACCAACTCGTGCACCGCCACGAGACCCATGAACTGGGCAAAGGTGCCGTGAAGAAAAACAAACAATACAAGCAGTGGAACCATCCATGCCCAGTTTGCCTGTGTAATGCTTCCGAAAGCGAGGTAGGCTGCAGTGCCCGTGCAGGCGTAGAGACCGAGGTGGAGGAGTGCTTGACGGAGCGCCTTTCCATCATGGCGTTTCATCAGATTGCTCATAACCGCCTTGTCTACTTTCGTGCGATACCAGTTGATTTTGATTTGTTCGTTCATGACAGATCGAAACAAAACATTTCACTGTCGGCGAGTCCATGTCCCCACTGATCTATTTCATATCTCTGTTGCCTTTTTTAAAATATGGAGACACGTTGAGTCTCATGGCGCCTCGTTCCTCGAAGCCGGTTAGCGACATTCCAAAAACGGAAGACCTCTACCGCGCGGAGTCGCGCGGAGACGATCTCCATATGTTTGGACGAGCTGTCTATCTGCCGGGGGGATGGCATGGACCGCGAAGGCAGAATGTGTATTTTCTCATCACGATTCTGGAAGGCAGCGTCGCGATCGACTGCGATGGACGCAAAATCCAAATTGGATCAGGCGAAGGAGTCATCCTGCCTCCCCGTGGAATGGAGTTCTTCCGTTTCGATCCGGATGTGAAAAGCGTCCACCTCTGGTGCCAGATTGCGCCGAGCCTCACAAGCAGGAGCGAACGCGACCTCCTGCGCTTGGCCGGGAAGATCTCGCGCGTTCCGGCATCCGTCAATATCCTCATCGAGGAGGGACTCTCTATCCCCGTGAATGCAGGTCCGCACTTGAATCTTGCGATGCAGACCCTCGCGAAAGCCTGTCTGCTTCGCTTTGCGGCCCACGCCTCCGAAAACATTCCAACACAGCAACCCCGCCACCAGGCGGTGCAGCGTGCGCTCGACGCAGTCTCCATAAATCCCGCTAAATTCCGCAGCGCCGGGGACCTCGCCCGCCACTGCGGGATTTCCTACTCGCGCCTTCGAAAACTTTTTCATGACGACCAAGGCGAAAGCCCCACGGCGATGATCTGGCGCTTGAAGACCGATCAAGCCGTTCAATTGATCCGCGCCACTGGGCTTACCTTGGCCGAAGTCGCTGAGCAGTGCGGCTTTTCCAACGCCTTCCACCTCTCGCGCTGCGTCAAAAATCGCACAGGGTTTGCGCCACGCGAACTCCGGAAAACCGAATGGGCAACAGGGCTGTGATATCTGAATGCGTTGTTGATCGGGGAGGATTGCAAAATGCGAAGTACACATTTTTGCGCAGTCCGCGCAAAAGAGCCCAAGTTCGTTGAAGTAGTGGTTGGGCCAGCATTTGTGGATCATCGATAGGCGCATTTCCTCATCGAGGGCGAGGCTGGTCCCGGCATCGTAGCGTTTGGCTTTGCTGGTGATGCCCGTGAAGCCGCTTTTGGTGTAGTCATACCACCAGGTTTCGAGAGTGCACGTGGCGAAATACCGCCCGCCCTCTCCGGACCGGGGGCGCGAGGGTTTCTTTGTGTGTCTTTTTCGTTTTTTTATGAAAGGAGTGTTTGTGCCCGCCAGGGCTGCTGCTCCAATCAAAAGTGGTTTCTGGGATAGCCACCCAGGACCTCAGAGGAGCCCGGCGGCAAAGTGGGCAGATGTAGCGCGGTAGCGGCTCGGAGCGCGTTTCTTCCACTCCGCGCAATCACCGCCAGGACATGGCCGCCCATTGCTCACCAAAGAAGATTCATAAACTTGCATCACGCCAACATGACACCCCCGTCCCGGCGGTAACGGATGAGTTTGACATTCCTGCCGTGCCCCGAGCCAGCGTTCCTCCAATTATTGTGCAATCGAATGCCACCTCATTCCTCGTGAGGATCTCGGCGCGGGACAACAGTCGAAAAAATGCCTATTTGTAAGGGCAATCCGACTCCTCCGCAGTTACTATTCTGGATGAAAGTACATGATTTGCTCAGCTTTAGAGTTGAGCATTTTAACCTAAGTGGAGAAGGCTCGACTGCTGAATTGAGGATTGCGGTCTGAGCCACCCGTTGACACAAAAAGTCAAAAATTTAGCTTGATCCGGCTATCTGACTGGTTAGAACGACCCCAAATGCTCCTCCAAACAGCGAATTGTACTCTCTAAGCTGCCGTAAAAAAAATACGACAAAAACGAACCTATGGTTTTTAGCTCGCATCTCTTCATATTCTACTTTCTGCCGCTATCGCTGGCACTCTATTATTTGATGCCCCGCCGGGGCCAGCATTTGTTGCTCACGCTGGTGAGCTATCTTTTTTACGGTTGGGCGAACCCGCTTTTCACGGTGCTGATGCTGGTCTCGACGCTCATCGATTATTTGGCGGGATTGGTCCAGGCCTATAACGGATTTCGCTGGAGTGGTCCGATCAATGAGCTTGGTAAAGGCGCTCCTCGCAGCGGCATGCAGCGAGCCGCATTGGTCGCATCCGTGGTCTCGAATCTCTCGCTGCTGGGCTTTTTTAAATACTTCAATTTCGGGGTCGAGAATTACAACCTCCTGCTTCAGGCGATCGGGCTTGGCGACCTAGGTCTTGAGAATGTGATGCGGGTCACCCTTCCGCTTGGCATTTCCTTCTACACATTCCAGTCGATGAGCTATGCGATCGATGTCTATCGCGGGGATGCGAAACCGATGCGCAACTTCATCGACTTCGCCTGCTTCGTCTCGATGTTTCCGCAGCTGGTCGCGGGGCCGATCATCCGATTCTCCGAGGTCGCGGACCAATTGGCATACCGCTCTCACACTCTTGTGAAATTCTCGCGCGGGGTGGCGTTTCTCTCCGTGGGTATGGCAAAGAAAATCCTGCTGGCCAACCCGTGCGGCAAGGTGGCGGATATGGCGTTCAATGCAGGATCAGTCGGCTTTATGGACGCTTGGACGGGGGCAATTGCTTACGCTTTTCAGATTTACTTCGATTTCAGCGCCTACTCGGACATGGCGATCGGCCTCGGCCTGATGCTGGGGTTTGTGTTCGCGAAAAACTTCGACTCTCCTTACAAATCGGCCTCTATCACGGAATTCTGGCGCCGCTGGCATATTTCCCTGTCCACATTTTTGCGCGACTACCTCTACATCCCGCTAGGGGGGAATCGCAAGGGCAACGCGCGCACTTACATCAACCTCATGCTCGTTATGCTTCTAGGCGGCCTGTGGCACGGTGCGTCGTGGAATTTCGTTGTTTGGGGTACTATTCACGGCGGCATGCTTGCTTTAGAGCGGGCGATGGGAAAAAACAGCTTCTACTCTCGCATGCCACATCCACTTCAAGTGGTCACGACATTTTTAATTGTGGTCTTTTCATGGGTTTTCTTCCGTGCCAGTGACCTGCCAACGGCTCTTTCGTATTGTGCCAGCATGCTCGGGATGGGGAATCCGCAGTCCGGAGCGGGTCTCATAGTCGGCATTATCCACCAGCCCTACTATCTGCTTAGCTTAGCCGTGGCGGCTGTCGTGGTTTGGTTCTGCCCGCAGACCTGGGATTGGAGTCGCACTATCACTTGGCCCAAAGTAGTCTGCGTGCTCGCGGTATTTCTGCTTAGCCTGCTGGTGATGACAACGCAGGCGTTCAACCCGTTTATTTATTTCATTTTTTAAGCCATGAGCCAATCCCATACACCCCTTCCGGATCGCGAGCAAATCGCCAATCTCGAGGTCGGACAAACAAACATTACTCACGGCATGTGCGTCGTCCTCACAGCGACCTTCCTAGCGGTAATCTGTGCTGTACCGATCGCCCAGCAGGGCAGGGAGTGGCTGACGGCGCGCGCCGAAGGCAAGTCAGAGTGGCCGCAGGCTTTCTCGATTTTTGCCGCCCTGCCCGCAGCGGCCAATGACTTCCTCGGGAACAGCGCGATGCCGCTCGTGGATCGCATCTTTTCAGCAAACGGAGTGCTCCTGCGCGCAGCCAGCCATTACGAGACAGAGCTCGAAGACCGCTCGTTCCTTGCGGAATACTTCATACCTCGCGTGCAGCAATTCACATCCCGCTGGCTCGGCCTCGGCAATGAACAGGTCTATCTCGGGCGGGAAGGGTGGCTCTACTACCGTCCCGGTGTGGACTATCTCACCGGGCCGGGATTTCTGAATCCCGCTTTTCAAAAACGCAGATCGCTGACTGGCGACGCCAGCGTGGGAGCCGCAGTGCAGCCGGATCCGGTAGCTGCCATCGTGGACTTTAAGAACCAGCTGGCGGAACGCAACATCCATTTCATCCTGATGCCGATCCCCGACAAGGCGATGATCGAGCCGGAGTTCCTCAGTCCCCGCTATACCGCCTCTGGAGGGGGGGCATTGCAGAATCCTTCCTACCCTGCTTTCCTCGCCGCGCTCAACAAAGAGGGAGTCGATGTCCTTGATGTAACCGATGCGCTCTGGCAGGACAAGCAAAGCACCGGCCAGCCACAGTATCTCAAGACGGACACCCACTGGACGCCCGAGGGCATGCAACGGGCGGCCTCCCTGCTGGCGGAGAAAATTCAAGGCCTAGAGGGAGTGGACCGCCGCGCGCCGCTTGACTTGGCCGCAACGGAAAAACTAGTGGAAGCTCAGGGAGATATCGCTGCCATGCTCAAGCTACCCCAAGGTAGCGACCTGTATCCCTCTCAAAAAGTCTTGATCCATCCCGTGCGCCGCGCGACGGACGGGCAACCTTGGACAGCCGATCCGTCGGCTTCCATCCTGCTCCTTGGGGATAGTTTCTCCAACATTTATTCACTCGAACCCTTGGGGTGGGGTGCCAGTGCCGGCCTCACCGAGCAGCTGAGTCTTGCCCTGCACCAGCCGGTGGATGCCCTACTTCGAAACGACGCTGGTGCTCATGCCACCCGCGAGCTCCTCGTCAAGGAGGCTTCCCAGGGTCGGGATCGCCTTGCTGGGAAAAAACTGGTTGTCTGGCAATTTGCCATGCGCGAACTCGCCGTCGGAGACTGGAAAATCCTCAAAATCCCTACCGTCGAGAATTCCAGACCACCTCAGGATCCGGCAAAAGAGGGAGGATTTTTCGTTCCTGCGAAAGGGGAAGTAATCGAGGTCGAGGGTACCGTCGCAGCCCGCTCCAGCACGCCTCGTCCAGGCACCGTGCCCTACAAGGACCAGATTTTCTCAGTCCACCTCACGGGGATTACAGGCGGAAACAAATCCGCCTCCGGCCAAGCCGTGGTCTATCTCTTCGGCATGAAGGACAACCAGCTCACGTCTGTCTCCGCATGGAAGGTCGGAGATCGCGTCAAGCTCAAATTGCGCCCGTGGGCTGATGTGGCCTCTGAATACGAAAGATTCAATCGAAGCGAACTCGATGATGCAGAACTCCAACTGGAAATCCCCACATGGGGAGAACTTCCCGCCAACTCAAAACCATGAAACGTCCCACTTCACTTGCCATCTTTGCCACCCTTCTCATCTGCGCTGCCACCGCAGCGGCTGCCGACAGCACCAAACTCTCGGAAATTGCTGCCGCTCGAAAATCTGAAACCCCTGTCGTTCGGGGCACGGGGGATTGGTTTTACCTTCCTGCTGAGCTGCGTCACCTCGCGGCGGGCGAGTTCTGGGGCGAACGGGCTGCCGGGGTAAGTCAAGCCACCCGTCCCGAGAACGCTGACCCCTTGCCGGCCATCCTCGATTTTCGCGACCAACTTAAGCAGCAGGGCGTGCGGCTGATTCTTGTGCCTGTTCCCGCCAAAGCGGTGGTCTATCCCGGCCCGCTGACCGGTGAGGGGTTGGAGGCCCGGGCCCGGTTGGACGATGTCCACCAGGCCTTCTTTGCCAAGTTACGCGGCGAGGGGGTCGAGGTACTCGATCTTCTGCCGGATTTCCTCGCTGCCGCCGCCGATGGTGGAGAGCCGATCTATTGCAAGACCGACTCGCATTGGGCGGGCCGCGGCACTACCATCGCCGCCCGGAAAATCGCCGCTGCACTCGACGGAGTGGAATGGCCCGAAGGTACTCCACGGGTCAAAACCGACGCCACGGAAACCAAAATCCAAATCCAGGGCGACCTTGCACGACTACTCAAAGAGGGAGCCCCCGGGCCGGAGTCGCTAAGCCTCCGCTTCGTGAACGACTCCGCCACCGGCAAGCCTCTGGAGCCTTCTCTCGAAAGTCCCCTCTTGCTCCTCGGAGACAGCCACAACCTTGTTTTTCACTCCGGCGACGACATGCTCGCGACGGGCGCAGGGTTGGCCGACCAACTTGCCCATGAGCTGGGCATGCCAGTGGACCTCATCGGTGTGCGCGGCTCCGGTGCCACGCCCGCCCGCGTCAATCTCATGCGCCGCAGCCGTGCCAATCCGGATTACCTCCCGGCAAAAAAAGCCGTTGTTTGGTGCTTCACCGTACGCGAATTCACCGAATCCACCGGTTGGAGCAAAGTCCCGCTCGGACAGCAAACTCCTCAGTAGGTTCATCGGTTCAGCAATGGCTTAAATTGCCAAGCTGAGCCTTGCATCCTTCCGTGGCGCGGATAGCCCAACGGGTTGGAGAGAGTTCGACTTCCAGCGGCAGAGGCATTTCTTCACGGGATGCGACGTGGCGTAGCACCATGTCCAGCCATGTGGGAGCGTGTGATTCCGGTTTCAGGGGGCCATGGTCGTGATCACCCACCACTAGGCGGGTCAGTTGACCGCCGTTGCGCGACTCGACCATTCCAAGGGTCCCCAAAATGCGCAGGGAATCATCACCCCAGACGCCTGTCCCTTTGGGGTTCAGATAGTTCGCCGAGAGGGACGCAATGCCCCCATTTTTCAAAACAGCCAAGATGGAGGCCGCCATGTGCGGGCCATTGGCATCCGTTGGCAGTCCCGATTTCGTGGCAAGTGTGTCCAGCGAGGTGATTGGAACTGAGGCGACATGCTCGACTAGGCGCAGAGCATGGATCATATTCTGGCCGATCAGGCCGCCGTCGATGTCTCTATCCGCCGGGCGCCCGGAGTGGTAGGGGTAGGATTTTTCGGCAATCACCTGGATCACGTCGCCGATAGTGCCAGCCAGGACGGTTTCTCTCATCACATTGTAGGGAAAGTCAAAAGCGGTCCCCGCCATTTCGTGGAAGCATCTGCCGGTGTCGGCTGAAGTATGTATGATGCGGTCAAGATCCTGCTCGGTCATGGCGCACGGTTTCTCTGCTAGAACATGTTTGCCGTGCCGCATGGCCTCTACCGCATGGTCTGCCTGATCCCGGCGCCGGGGCGAGCAAAGTGAGATCATGTCCAACTCATCGTCGGCGATCAGACTCGTGAAGGAGTCCAGAATGCGAATCCGGGATGTGTCCAGACGGAGATCTGCGAGCGTTTCGTCGGGCACGCCTGCCACGGCATCAATGCGGGCAAAAGGGTGATTTTCCAGAGCATGGAAAATCTGATGACCATTACTTCCGTAGAGACCGATGCGGATCATAGGGTGCTCGTGACGGTTTCGCTCCTTCCACTACGCTCGGCCCGGGTCATGCTTTCAAGGACTTCGATGCCATGAACGATTTCGAATTGTGGGATCGGATTGCATGCTGGATCGAGCAGGATCCGGTGCATCAAGGACCAAGCATAATGGCCGCTTGTGCCGGGGAAAGTCCATTCCTCTCTGGTGCATTGCTGTTCGCCTCTCACGCATGTCATGCGCAGCTCCGAAAAGCCGTCCGTTTTGCCATAGTCATAAAGGCCGGTGTTTCTCAAAATCGTGCCGCGTTCGTAGTGGAGCGTCATCGAATTGCCGTATTGCTGTCCATTTTCCACGCAGAAACTGGCGAAGATGCTGCCGATGGCGTGGTTTTCGAAAAGCAGGGAAAGCTGCGCGTTGTCAGGCGTCGGTCTGCCCGTGAAGATGCGGCTGGTCGTGACCTGCACCTCCACTACCCTGCCGAAGAGGGTGATGATATCGTTGATTAGATAGATGCCAAGCCGGGTCAGCGGGGCAGCGGGGCAACGCTGAGGATCATCCATCCAGCTGCCATCTGAGGTTTCGCGATAAGAAGCTGTGACTTCACCGCGGAAAGCGACCGGTCGGCCCAGCGCATGGGTGCTCTGCCATGCCTGGATTTGCCGGAGACAGGGGTGCGGTTCCGGAGCCGGGGAATTCATCAGAATTCTTCTGCCCAGTCGTGCGGCCTCCGCCAGGACATCGCGTGCAGCCAGGGCATCGGTTTCAAACGGCTTGGTGGTGATCACATCACGTCCGGCACGGATGATTTTCCGGATGAGTTCCGCCCTGCCCCCAGGACCGGTGAAGAGACCGATCACCGGGATGTCATCGCGCGTCAACAATGAGTCAAGATTGTCGTATGCCTGCAAGTTGCTGGCAGCGGCGATGGCGTTTGCCTTGTTGAGATCCATGTCGCAGACAGCTATAGGCTTGAAATAGCGTTTGTTGTCTTCCGCAGCCAGCCCGTTCAGGATATGACGGCCAAAATTCAGTCCTACGATGCCGATGGGAATGGCGTGGCTCATATCAGAGTATAGTGATAGGTTTGTCCGTTGGGTCTCGTTTTCATAAATACCATTCACGTCGCTGCATCTGGGTAGCTGCTGTGTCGGGGGGAGCAGAAAAGCCTCGCCTATGTCCCGTGCGGTAGAGTGCATTGTGTTCTTCATGCCGCAATCTTAGCCAGGCACTTTTGCTAGCAACTTGCCTCCCTGATGGGATGGCTGGAAAATTTCATCACATCTGATATCAGTTCTGGTCTTGGTTCCTTATAGAGACGCTTTGTGGTGAAATCACGAACGCCGTGTATCCAAGCGTTCAAGCCGGCCGTCCAGAATATGGCAAACCCGGTCGCTGGCCGCCAACATTTTATCATCATGGGTGGAGCAAATGACGGTGACTCCTTTTTCACGGTTGAGTTCGCGGAGGAGATTGATGATTTCTTCGCCGGTGCGTGTGTCGAGGTTACCGGTTGGTTCGTCGGCAAGGATTACGGTGGGGGTGTTGGCGAGGGCGCGGGCGATTGCCACGCGTTGTTGCTGACCGCCTGAGAGTTCGAAAGGTTTATTTTGCAGGCGGTGGCCGAGACCGACCTTTTCAAGGATGGCGCTGGCGGCCTGCTCGGCCTCCTTCTCTTGCATTCCACGAAATGTCATGGGAAGCATAACGTTTTGCAGGGCACTCATGACCGGGATGAGATTGAAGGTCTGAAAGATGTAGCCGATGCGGTTGCATCGCACCCAGGCTTGACGACTTTCTGAAAGGTCAAACAAGGATTGGCCCTCGAAAAAAACGCGGCCTTCTGTGGGAACATCCAATGCACCTATCTGATTGAAGAACGTGGATTTGCCTGATCCTGACGGGCCCATGATGGACAAAAACTCACCCCGGTGGATATCAAGGCTAATTCCTTTGAGCGCCCAGACCTCTTCATCTCCAAGGCGGTAAAGTTTTTTGACGTTGTCGGTGCGAATGATGAGATCGGTGCTCATGGGGCTGGTTTCGGGAGTGAGTCAGTGCGGAGCACGATGAGGTGGCGTAGCATGAGCATCTTGGTGAAAACGACAACTGCTGCGCGGCTTTCTTCAAGGCTCAGGTCGAACTCGCGGGCCATATGTCCAGCTACTGTAAGAAGGTTGCGGCGTCCGTCGATTTGTTTCCAAAACCAGGAGCCCCGCTGGTCGAGGTCTACTCGCGCCCAGTAGCCTCCAGGAAGCCAGCTTGGGAACCACTTCGGGGGCGGCACTCTGCGCCGTAAGTGGATCAGACCTGTTTTGTCTGGCATTGTCTCCGTGGAGGGTTCCGTCTCAGGAACCGCAAGCAGGGCGCTGTCCAGTAGGTCCGGTGCTGGTCTAGTGGAATTCATCGCTGGAAAAATCGATTTCGCCCGGGCGGGCAACTTTCTGGATGCGTCCATCGTTGATCCACATGATCCGGTCTGAGCGCTTGAGCATTTTAAGGTCATGTGTGGCTGAAATGATTGTCACGCCAAGGTCATTGCGCAGTCGTGCCAACAACTCGATCATTTCTCCGCCGGTTCTCTGGTCAAGGTTAGCGGTCGGCTCGTCGGCAAGGATGATGTCTGGACGGTTGGCAAGAGCCCGGGCGATGGCGACGCGTTGTTGTTGCCCTCCCGATAATTCGGAGGGTTTGTGCAGAATGCGCTCGCCGAGGCCGACCAGCTTGAGCAGCTCCACGCCCCGCTCTCGTCCGGCTTCAGCATCCATGCCTGCGAAACTCATCGGCAATGTAACGTTCTCAAGGCATGTCATGGTGGCGATGAGATTGTAGGTTTGAAAAATATATCCGATCTTGCGACAACGAAACCAAGCTAGTTCATCGAAGTCGAGCTGGGCAACATCTACCTGATCGATGTAAACCTTTCCGCTGCTGGGCTTGCTGAGGGCCCCGATCATGTTGAATAGCGTAGATTTACCTGAGCCTGACGGACCCATGATGGAAAGGTACTCGCCGCGATAGATTTCCAGCGTCGCCCCGCGCAGGGCATGGGTCTCCACAGTACCCATACGGTAGATTTTTTTTACCTCAACGGCCCGGATGACACAACTGCCGGAGTCATCTCCGGACCGGATTTTCAGGGCATCGAGGCGGGCAGTAGTGACGGGCATATGTGAAAATCAGATATTGGTGCGCAGGGCGGTGGCGGGAACCATGCGTGATGCGACTCCAGCTGGATAAATGGCGGCAAGGATGGAAGCGATGATGCCGGATGCCAAGCAAATGAGCATGGCTCCCAACAGGGGCAGTATTGGCAGGGAACCGAAGACAAGTCCCCAACCGTAGCCGAGTGCGTAAAGGATAGCCGCGAAGAGTAGTCCGAAGAGACTGCCTGCCACCCCGCCAACCAAACCGATGAGCGCCGACTCCAGAAAGAAAACACGGCGGATAAACGATGAAAGCGCGCCTAGGCATTTCATGGTGCCGATTTCGCGGAAACGCTCGGTCACCGACATGAGCAGAGCGTTGCTAATGCTGATAATGGTGACCAGAGCGGCAATACAAAGGATCCAAGTTGTACGAACTCTTTCCTGGGCGGCTTTCTGTGCTTCGCGCTGGAGGTCTTCTTCGGACGGCGGTCGGCGCAACAGTACACCTTTAGCTGAGGGATCAGAGACTGGGTTGCGGGTGAAAAGCGCCACCGGTTGGCGGAGATGAGGGGAAATGCTTTCCCATACATCCGAGGGCAAAGTACCTCCTAGCACGACGATCAGGGACGGACGATCGTCGACGCCGGTTGGAGCGAAGTCTTTTACCTCGAGGGGGCGCGCTGCTCCCGGGCGAAAGATTTCTTGCAGGAATCGCTTTTCGATGTCATCCGGTTCCGCCCCCCGCCAGATCACCAGTGTGCGACCGGCAAGATTGCCCGATTCGGCGAGCAAAAAGCCAACCATGGCTGCGGTTTGTTGACGGGCCTGGATTTCGCCCATCACTCGGCTGCGAAGCAAACTGGAGGACAGGATCGACATGAGGAAGGCTACGCCGAGTACCACGCCGAGGAGTGTGACCACGGAACGGCCGAGGCGTATACGGATCCCCTGCACGACGATGCCCCAAGCCACTCGGAGTGGCAACCGGACCTGATCTTGAATAGTGCTGTGGTTGGACGACATGTTCTAAAATGGAGTACCCGACACGGCCTGTTGGATGAGGCGAATGGCGATGGTGGCCATGGCAATCAGCCCCACCCCGGTGAAATAACCGGCGAGGATGGTCGGCGCCATGCGCAGGAAATTTTGCGGGCCGAATTTCTTCTGGAAATAAAAACGACCGAGCATCGCACCAACGATCTCCAGAACCATGACATGCGGCAGGTCGCCAAATCCGCGTACTAGCCCGTAAACCAACATAACCGGCAGTCCGAAGATACTCAGAACGGCAAATAGAACCACTGAGACGCCAAACCCTGTGGCGATGATCTCGGGGTGGATTGCCTGCATGAATTCGCTGTCTAGAATACTATGGGTTGCTGGATCTTGGCCGGGCGGGACGAAGGTTGAGGAGTATAGAAGAGTTTGGTTCTTTGCGAGGAGTTCCCAGCGCAGGGCGGCATTTGGAAAGACCTCCGAGGGCACGGGGCCGGATTTCCATATGAAGGCCCAGAACATCAGCGAGAGAAGCAGCAAGACCGGGAGAACAATCAGCTCGGCTTTGAGCAACGACCAGAACTTCACTCCGGTCAACTCATTAACCCGGAATGATTGGGCAAGGTGGCCGTAGTTCTCGATCGGCACTGGTGCAAGCCAGATGTCGACTCCTTTGGCCCCAGACAAGATGAAGGCGCCCTCGCGCACGAATGGGATTTCCACCGTCTGTCCCGCGATGCCAAGCAGGCGGGCATTCACGTACGAGATGAATGGCGAATACACAAAGCTGAACACGAACAAAAACAACAGCGGAAACGCGGGCACCAAAAGATGCACAACATAAATCATGGCCAGTGCTGCGACCACATAGCCTGCCAGTGCCAGCCAAAGCGAATAATCACCGCGTCCTGGCGGAGTAGCCCAGACATCGTGACCCGGCTCCCGTGCGTTTTTCGCGGCCTTGGCCTCTTTTAGGCGGGCGCGCAAGCTGCGGATGGTCGAGAAGATGGAGATCGCGGCGATGCCGACACCCGTGCCGATGCCGAAGCTCATCCAAAAGTCGATGTTGTTGGAGAACGTGGTGTTGACGGTATCCATCCCGGGCTGCCAGCGGCTGAGAATGCCCGAAGACTGCAAAAACGGGTTGGCGACAATGGTGACGAGAATGGCGAGGAACGTCCCCACCACAGCCCAGAACGGAAGCACAAGGCCTAGAATGAACACGCCGAGATCCATGGTCACACCAGTGGGCGTGGCCGGGAGCACCCCCTCCGTCATGATGGTGGTGTCGAGGAAAGGCTGCGGAATCAGAAATACCGGCTTTTCCAGGAAGAGACCGGTGATTGTAGGAATGCCCACTTGCAGGAATCCGTAGATTAAACCAATGGATACGCCGATAGTAAAAATCCGCCAGCGGGTCAGTTTGGGTTTGAGCGGTTCGGAAGAGGCGGCCGCTTCCGCTTCTTTTTTTTCTTCCTTGTCTTCTTCAGCCAATGCCATCGCTCCTTGGGCAGCGATGGGGGCGAGTGGGAAGGCCAGGCGTTCGACGTCGGAGGTCAAACGGAAGAGAAAATAACCCAAGGTGTATTTCTTTATTAACCCGATGATGGCAATGAAGGCGATAAGTGCAATGGGAATGAGAAAATCTTGGTGAAGCAGATTGCGCTCGAGCAGGGCGGCGCTCTCTGGCGGAGGAACGAACCATGAGGGGAAGGCCCTGCTCATGCCAGAATCCCGGATAACTTCACTGCCAACCAGATAAGAGCGGAAAACAAGTGGCGCCATGGGGCCGCCGGGGAAAAGCATCGACCCTCCGATCATCACGTTGGCTGCATGATAGAGAACAACCAGGTTTTGCTTGCTCAGCGGCTTCATCGCTCTGCGCGCAATTTCGCCGAAGAGGATGAGCGTGACCCAGGTGCCGGCCGAGGTCATGTCGCCGCCGGTCATCAGGCCCAGGTAGATCGCGCCGGGCATCATGATCAGGCCGCAGAAAAAAATTCCGATGATAGTGGTCCAGCCTACGCCGTCCTTGAATTCCGTCGGGGTTTCCAGAAGCGTGCGGTAACGCTCCAGTTCCGCATCCTGCTTGGCCTGTCTGGCGTTTTTCTTGCCGAACTTAAACATGCTGCTCCTTTCGATTTTCCGCAGCCGCCGCAAACAGCGCGAGCGCCTCGGCGTGGAATTCCGCCTTCTGGGCGGGAGTCACAGCGCGCCAGTGCAGAAATTGTCGGCGCACTTGCTCCATGAGTGAACGGTTGAGACGCACCCAGGATTCCTTGGTGCCGGATAGACGATTGATTTCAATCCCGGCGATAAACTCTTCCGTCTCGCGATCGTGAGGCAGAGCAATGACGAGTTCCTGCGATACGCCCAGGTCGTAGGGTTTGAGCCAGATAGTGGCGTGAATGCGCGGCTCGGGGTCGTCTTCTGAGCCGGCCAAGTCGAGATGCGGCGGCCCTGCGCGGAAGAGCCCTGAGCCCCCCTCGCCGTGGTCGAGCAAAAAGCGATGGAAAAACGCCAGCACGGCGATCCGATCGTAGGGCGAAAAGGTGAAGGGCAGGTAGAAGGAGAAGCGGTCGTTTTCTGGTTCTGGGAGGGACCAGCCGGATTCTTCGCTCGGCGCAGCGATTTGCATGGCCGTGCGGGCGGGGAAAAGTGTGGATATGAATACTGCAGCAATGACCGCTAGGGAGGCAAAAATTGTGTTCACCCCTGCAAATGTCATATTTAGACCGCCTGTCCAATCCATGGCCGTAAGGAAAAAGCCTGTGCTCTGCGCGAGAAGGTAACCGAGTACCGCTCCCACCACGGAGTAAACGAAGGCCTCGGCGAAAAACATGAAGAAGACATAGCGCGGAGCGACCCCGACGGCGTTGTAGACATAGATTTCATCGCGTCTTTCATAGACCGAGCCTTTCATCGTATTGAGCACGGTCAGCGCGGCGATGACCAGCGGCATGACCAGATCGGGCAAACCTTGCAGGCTGCCAGAGCGTGCGCGTGTGCCCTGTGAAGCAACGCCATCCAAGCCGAAGAACATGGTCGCGCCGGTCTGCTCGAGATATTGCATGATCGCTGCCCTGGCCTCGCGGAAAGGCAGACCGTCCATACCGATAGCGATATTGGGAATGCGGAACACACCTTCGTTGATCTTGAAACCCAACTCACCATACGCAAGAATCGCTACATCTGAAGCGGGAACACGTGGGTCATTCGGATCGGCCAGCGGCGCTCCCTGCTGGTCGGTCCGCACGTTGGGAATGGCACTCACATCCGGTGGGAGGAGGCTTTGCCCGTTGAGGTCGCGCAAGCGGTCCAGCGCCTCGGAATCAAAAATCCCTGCGACCCGGAAACGCGCACCGTTGAGGATCACCGGCACCCCACCTCCTTGATCGACCTGTCGCGCATCGATACCCAAGTCGTTGGCGATGCGGTCGGAAATAATCACCGGGCGGTCTCCGGAGATGGAGGCTTGGTCGAACCAAAACGGCTTGGTCAGAAGCGGAATGCGCCCACGCATCGGTTCTTTTGCTCCGAATTGCAGCAGGGAGGACAAAGTGGTGCTCCGGCTGTTCCCATCACCGTCGGCACGCATTTCCAAGGCGGGCGTGCGAATTTCCCGGCTCCATTTGTTGAGCACCCCCGTGTAATAGCCGCGCGGCTCGACCGGGAAGTTGCGCCCGAAGCGCATGGTCAGGGCGAAAACTTCCGAGGCGCTGATGTATTGCCCGCGATCATTTTGGATGAGGAGACCCTGGTAAGGCGCCGGGCCCACGGGATTGACCGACTCGACCACCTCGTGCCTGACCGATGTGAAGGCGATCATGGCAAAGGTGATGAGAACGAGTGTACCGCAGGTCAGGCCGGTGCGCACTTTCCGCCGGTGCATGTTGTTGAGGCCGAGCAAAAACGCGGTCGCGACGATGCCCATGGTGTTGACACTCGCTCCAGCGGCCTTGCCCCGCAGCGCTTCGAGCGCAGCCATATTTTCCCGGAACTTGCCGGCGAAAATCACCGTGACGCCTCCGGCGATGAGTAGGATGACGAACCCGAGCAAGATCATGAAGGCTGAGCGGATCATGTCGAAGGCTGGGTGCATCAGTCGCAGCAACCCGAAGACAACGAGAAAGATGAGCGCCTGTGCGGCGAGTTGCTTGCGAATGTCGGCGAATCCGAAGAGCAGCCGCTCCATGAAGAATACGAATGGCACCAACAACCCAAGATACCAAATAATGCTCACCACTGCGCCGTTGATGTTGGCGCGCAGGATGGGGTGAACGATGGCGGAATAAGCAGCGGATTCACGCGCTTTGAGCACGGATTGCCAGAGAGGAATGCCTGGGGCCTCGGCTTCCCCGAGCAATTCGGCGCTGCGTTTGATAAAGGCTTCCGTTCCGGGATCGAGCAGATTTCTTCCGGCTTGAAGGTCGGCACGGGTTTCGTTCAAGCGCAGCATCGACTGAGCCATTGGCAACGCGATCCCCGAAAAAAGAGGCTGGTCGGCCACGAGATAGCCCTCGCCTGAAATTTCCCCGGCATTCATGCTGGAATCCGGCGCCGCCGGTCCGAGCAGAAATCCCCGCACTGTCTGCACTAGCGGGTTGTCGGGTAATCCGGCGCGTAGGACCCCGTAAAAATGCAGATCTGGCGGGGCGAAGACAGTGCTCGTGTTGCCGTCGATGAAGAAGTTGGAGTTAAGTAAGGGGCTGAGGCCTTCGCGGGAGATCAACCCGGCAGCAGCAAAGGGCTGTAGCGTATGCGGGTTGGTCAGGTCGAGAAAGGACACCGGATCTGCACGAAATACCACTAGATTCAAATTCGAGAAATCTTTGCGGGAAAGCGGGAGTTTTTCTGATTTGAAGATCTTGCTGCCGGTGGCGTCCTTGACCCATTGCGCCGTGCCATCCTCACCGAACCAAAACGCTTGCGGGCTGTAGGAGTCCATGCCGCGAAAGATGAAATCGGATGAGGTTTCTTCCAATGCATAGCGTCCGTAAATGTCGGTAAAAATCAGCGGGTAGCGGAAGTAGCCCGGAAGACTTTGCCAAGTGCTATTGTTAATGGGGGCTCCCACGAGGGCGTTCTCCACAGGGAAGTTGGGAATGACGGACTGGCCGACACCGGAGGCCAGCACCGAGCCGCTGAAATCCGAGAGGTCGGGATGATCCGGTGGCCGGATCGGCATGGCTCCGTGGGCAATGGCAAGGCCCACCTGCCCGAGCAAAGCGAGTGGTTTATCCAGTCCGTTCATTTCAGGTAGACTCGGGCTCGGTGTAGGAATAGCCAGCGATTGGTAAGCCTCCAGACGCCCGGTATTCACCATCATGTAGGCCGGATGCGTGTAGCGGTTCCAAAATTTGACCGTTGAGGGCACCGATCCGACTTCTGCCTTTTGCCGATCTTTCAACGCCTGGCGAATGGGGGCGACTTGCAAAGATTTCTCTAAGCCTGACTCGGCCTGTACATCTTGAACCACCCTGGAAAGCAGTGGCTCTTGGCGGCCAGCCGCCATTGCGCCCGAGGCTGGATCCGGATCCCATTGTATGAAGGCCACCTCGCTTTTGCTATTGGGTTTCACCGACGGCAACAGGCGCGGATTCAACACGAACAATGCGTCGTAGCCACCCGCCGCCTCACGAATGGTGGCGTCGGTCGTCGCCCTGGCAAGGGCGAATGCATGGTGCCGCCGCAATGCCTCGATCCGGTCGAGGAGGAGCTTCTGGATGGTGCCCTGCGCCACGATCCGATGCGAGCGTTGCACCAGACGCTCAAGATTGACCGAAGAAGCTCCTTTGAAAAAATTGAACTCCGCGAGATCTTTTTTGAAGCGCTGCTGCTCCGCGCCGTCGGCGGGAGCATTGCTCGAACGATCAAGCGGTAGCTTGCCTTGCAGGAGGTTTTCACCTTGCTCGAAAACTGCACTCTGCAGGACCAGGCGAACTTGGTTGTCGAAGAACTCTCGCTGTTCGGGGGAAAGCGACGCCTTCCAGTTGCGCAGTCTGGCCGTGTCGGAAAAAATTATTCCCTCATGCAAAACCGGAGTCCAATCTGCCAGCCAGCCGAGAATTTCTTCGTTGGCTTTTTTCTCTGCGGCGAAGACTTCCGGATCTCTGGTGCGCTTCATCCCGATGGCCCGGATTAATTCGGCCTCGCCAATGCCGCCCATGAGTTGCGAGCCGTCGAAAACCACGAGCACATCGCGTTGGAGCGTCGCACGCGAGTATGCGAGGCCCTTGGCTGCCGCCAGCACGGTGGCCGGTGAAACCGCCTGCAAGGGTTCATTCGCCAGAGTAGGTAGAATGCCGTAGGTGTCATAGGCTGCCGTCAGCACCAGCGCCTCGCGACTTCCCCCCGGGGCGGGGAGCCGGGCCAGCAGCGTCACATTTTCTACCGGATGGTAGCGCTGCCGTACATGAATGGTTACCTCCTGCCCGACCAGATCAAGGAGAGGGCCGGTGGCGTAGACGCGGAGGAAGTTGACCGGCAACGCGGAAACCATCGTGTTGTTGCGCGCCAGCGCCGACCAGTCCATGACAAAACCCTGTGGCGCGGCCAGCATGATCCCCTCCAAGCCGAGCTGGGCATAGCGCACCCAGTCGAGTCCGTACGCCTGCGGGATCGCGCTCAGATCCACCACCCCGATACCACCTTGAAAAGAGGAAGCCTCATTGAGCGTGGCGTCATTCAGGAGAATCAATCTTCCTGTCAGCCCGCCCGGGGGCGTGGCGATGGGTTGGAAATGATTCGGTCCGAAGGGATGCAGTTCAATTCCTCCGGCTGGTGCGCCGTTGAGCAGGATCTCGCTTTTCTCCAGTACCGGAGCCGCGACCAGGTTGCGCCGCTCGATCACCTCGTAGCCAGACGTTTCGAGCTCGCGCCGCAAGAAGGAGGCTGCGGCGGCATGGCCGGGAGAGCCCAGCGCCCGGCTTCCATCGGCCCCTAGCTGGCCAACGATGTCACCAATTTTTGCGGGGGCCACTGCTTCCAGCATCGCACTGGCATCGAACTCCACTTCCGCCGGACGGCCTTGCGGCTGCACAGGCGGGGTAATGAGCAGGACGACTCCGAGCACACCGAGCGAAAGAGCCAGCAGCAATGCCAAAATACTGGGGATTCCGGCGGGTGCGAGCGGCTGAGTTTGCTGATTTTTGCTCATGGAAGCCCTCCGTAAATCAACTCCACCCCTCGGGATCGCAGAAACGTTCCGACGGAAAACCATAGAACCCAACTTCCACAAGCGCCCAAAAACACGCCGATGAAGAACGGTTGCAGCTTAGTCCGGACGGCGAGGCCTCCGCCGAAACGCACAAAAAGGAAACGCAACAGCCATGCCAGCAGCAGGCTGCCCCAGATCATCTGGCTAAAAGACGAGGGCCCCAGAATAAACCCGATCGGGTGCATCCAAAATCCGGCGAAAAGCTGTCTTAGTACCGCCAGAATCGCCGTGACGCCGCCGCCAAACAGGTAGGCCCAATGCGAAGGATTCCACCCGCCGACGCCCGGCGCGGCTTCGGGTGACGCGGCGGCCAGCGCCGCATTGAAATCCGAGAAATACCAGACCTTCGAGCCGAAGGCCCAGTTGTAGCGCATGCTTTCTCCGCCCGCGCTGTAAGCGTGTCCCAGAAAGACCCAGCCGCCGACCAGCAATCCACCCACAACTCCCAAGGCCATCATACCCAGCAAATCCCTTGATCGGATGCGGTAGTGCCTGCCGAGTTCCAGCATTTCCAACTGGGCGCCGGGAATGAGGAAAAATACCGCCATGGAGAAAATGAAGCTTGCCAGAAAGGTTAGCAGCACGACCTCAGCCCCGAAAAACGGAATGCCCCCGAGCAGCATCAGCACCAAGGCGACATTGGCAGGGGTAAAATTACCATAAGGCACCCCGGCCTCCGCCCGGAATTTGGCAGCCACCAGCGCCACCAAAAGCAGGAAGCCAATCAGGATCAGCATGCCGGTTAAAGAAACTCCCACCCACGAGGCCCACACCAAGGAGCCCAGGAGCACGGCCACAAGTAGCAGGTAAGCTGTGCGATAACTGATAACTTCCCGCTTTCCCAATGGAGTGAGCGTGGGGCGCAGCGCTTCTTTGAGGGTTTGTCTGATATGCTTGTGTGCCAGCAGCAAAACCAAAACACCGTAAACGAAAAAGGCCGCAGCCTGCTGTTGCGGTCCGTAAGGATACCCCGGCAAGGCATTCAGCCCGGTGAGAGAGCCCAACCAAGTCAAGACCCGGAAGGCAAAGAACCCGGCGATCAGGCTCATCAGCACGTTGAGTTCCACAAAGACGGCCACCGCAACGAAGATCGCCACCACCTCGAAAAACACCCCTCCCCAAAATCCACCCCAGGCCGGGCCGAAGTACGGCGACAGATCAATGCGAATTGCTGTGTCGGGTATGGCTGGATTGTAAAAGTGCAACCCCTTGAGCAATCCCCACGTCAACCCAAGGATGACTCCCCCCCACATGACTCGATTGCGCCAAACCGCCCCCGCCGCGCCGGGATTTCCAGGTTCCCCGATCAGTGCCGCCGGGATCCGCGCCAACGGAAGCGGGTATTTTTCTCCATCCACCCACTGCCGACGCATGATGACGTTGATGGCCAAGGCCCCCAGCAACAACAGTCCGATGAAGCTTCCCCATGCCGCCAATGGGACCGCCCAATCGGAAAGCGGAATGCCCCCGGTGAGCAGGAATCCAAGGCCTTGAGCGCTCCAAAGACTCTCCGGCCGCCGCACCAAGCCCGCCCGGTCTTCTGCCGGCAGCGCATCGTAAATGTCCGCCGGCGCTTGCTCCATCCCGCTGTAAGCAAACTCCAGCGCCGAAACGTTCACCAAGCAGGGATTTCGGATTTCCAACTGCCCTTTCCCCTGCAATCCGATTTGGAGGACAGCCGAATCCCCCTCTTCCAGTTTGGCAAAAGTCACCCTATACGCCCCCTGCGGAAAAAAGCCTTCGCGCCCCGGCCCGCTCCGACTTACGGTCTGACGCGAGCGGAAAACCTCCTGCGAGCTGCCATCCGGACGCACGAGCCGCACGTAATAAAAAGCATCCGCATCCAAACTTGCCACCCGCGTTTCCAACGACAGCAAATAGGGTTCACCCGGCACCAATCCGCTCCCGCTTTTACCAGTCACGGGCAGGGCAAATTCACGCACCGTCACACCGCTCGCGGGATCCAGCGCCAAGATCTCATCCGCAGCGGTGGCAAAGAGATTCGGTCCATGCGGCCAAAGTCGGTCACTCAAAAACTGCAACTTTGCAAAATCACCCGTTCGTGGAATCGTGGCCGTGATGGTCAAAACCCGGTGCCAGAACCCCTGTGTCATCAACGGCGCCGCCAGCATCAAAACATAAAAAACACACAGCAACTCAGCACGGGTCAAAAGGCGCCGCCCGCAGCAAATCGCCAGCAACGCTCCCGCCCCTAACAGTACCAGAAAATAACTCACCCCCGGCAGTGCCAGTCCATACTCCCCGGAGGAGGAATTCATTCCCAGCCACACGGTCGACCACTGAATCGCCAGTGCCATCAGGAGCAATCCCAATATGGACGCCACCACCGAGCGCATTGTCATGGCCGGACGAAAATCATTTATCGTATCGGTGGTGTGAGAGGTAGGATCGTTTAACGACGAGGGCATGGAAGGGGGGAATCAAAAACATTTTGCCTCAACAAGCGCAACTGCAAACTATAGATTTCTCTTTTTCAAACGCAAAAAACCGTCAAAATCTCACGCCTCATGTCTGGAATCCCTGATTTCGCTTCAAAAAAGGCAGGGCGGACTTGTACGTCAGATGAACATGACAAGGTGACTCTCAATTAAGCCTAAATGGGAAAATGGGGAATGAACTACGGGTGCTATGGAATGCACGGATGCAGCATGCGACGCAATATCGCACGCAAACATGCTTCCGCTTCTGGAGCGAAGGAATCCGTTCTCGTCAGCCATTGGTAATCCGTACTTGTACTTCAAATATCACGGTGAAATATGAACAAAATCTACCCATTCATCTCCGGCTTAACCTGACGGTTGTCGTTCCGACTCGGTTTTTAGGCTCAGTGCAATCGTCGCGTTCTCTTGTGTTCGAAGCATAGCGAGGGTCTAGCCATTCTGTGCCTTGTAACGGCGGGCACTGGGATCTCAAGTCCCGGTCTGGCAGCGTCTGTGTATGGGAATCGGCGCTTCCAGCCTCAAGCTCCGGCCTGCTGCCAGAGATGGCCGAAAGAGTTGTTCTCTCATTAACCGCCTAAGCCATGCTTGCTGGGTGTGATCGGTTCACCAACCACTTCCCGATCGGTGGCTTCTTTGCAACTGAATTGTTGAGCTCAAGACCAGATATCATCCTCGGGTCGCCGAAATCCTTGAGCGATCAACCCTGTGCTACCTGGAAGCCGGGTTGACAAAGGATACAGCAGATTGAATGATTATCCCCGATATGTCTTTAGATAGACGTGCGATAGTAGCTTCAGCCGTGATCAGCACGGCAGCAGGTTTTGGACTTAGTCGCTGGATTATCCAACCTGCCATCGCGCCCAGCAAAGAGATGTCATCCCTGGAATCTCCACTTGTTTCGATAACTTCTCCCGCGAACTCCTCGACATCAACTCATGAGACCATCCCCTCTGTAAATTCAACAACATTCACAGCACTAAGGAAATATACCGGAAGGACGACGATCTCGATCGACGGTGTCAAAATAGACTTTGACGAACAGAACCCCGAGGTGGCGATCGCGAAGATCCAGTCCCTTCCCGACCAGCAACTCCAGCGCTCTCTGATCAGGGCGACCTTTTCAGCATGGGCGAAGACTGACTTCGACGCCGCCTTGAGAGGCGCTGTCGGCCTCCAAAACCTCCTCAACCGCTCGGAAGCCCTTGAGGCCCTTACAATGGTTCAGGTAGAGACGGATCAGATTGACAACCAAGCGCTCTTCGCAGCGATTGTGGATAATATGCCCTCTGGCGAATCATATAGGCGTGCCATCACTCGGCTTTTTTCCTCATGGGCGGATCAAGACCCCGCCGCCGCTGCCCAAGCCGTTATGGAACTCCCCCCCAGCGCTGTCTTTGCTAATGCCGCAGCGGCCATTGCGGGTGGATGGGCATCGTTACAGGGAAACCGCTCAGAGCCACTCCAATGGGCCATGTCACTCCCCCAAGGCGAGGCACGCAACGCCAGTCTTGCCAACATCATGGACGCCTGGGCCGCAGATGACCCGGCCGCCGCAGGCAACTACGCCATACAGTTCAAACAAAACTTAACCCTCGATGCCATAAAGAGTATTGCTGAGCAATGGAGCCGATCGGAACCCCGGCAAGCCCTCGCATGGGTCAACCGGGTGCCCTGGCAAGAGCAGCAGAATCGCACAAACACTTTGGCAGGTATCATGCAGACGTGGGCTCAAAGCGACCCCGTCGCCGCAGCCAATGAAGCGCTCCGCCTGCCGGTTGGCGACTCCCAAGCGGCCATCGGCCCCGTGGTAGGCTCTTGGGCCTCGACAGATACCGACGCTGCCGCCGCCTGGGTCAATCAACTCTCGGCCGGATCTGCCAAGGATGGCGCTCTCGCGGCCGTGGCCTTGAAAATTGCTCAAGAGGACCCTGCCACAGCCATGAACTGGGCAGCAGCCATTGGTGAGCAAGGTCTGCGGCAGAAGAACATTGCAATCCTTGCACGAGATTGGTTGCGCCAAGACAAAGTTGCTGCCACAGCGTGGATTTCCTCGGCTCCCATTCCCGAGAAAACACGCAAAACGCTTCTCGGGCGCTGAGCCCGCGCCCAAGACCAGACAATATCCCGAGCCAGCCAAGATTCTCGAGCGATCGTCCTTGCGGTATTCAGGAGCGGACTTGACAAGGGGAACATCACCTTTGACGGTGATCCAGCTTTATGACTCGAAATATCCGCGCGATAACAATTATCGCCTTGATCGGCTCAATAACATTTTTTGCATTCAGTCTCTGGATTACCCAACCAGCCAGTGCACCCGATCAAGAGAAGTCAAGCTCGCCATCGCCCCTCGTGCCGGCAAAGTCGCGCACGGATTCTCCGAGTTCGCCCAACGAGTGGACCCCCTCCGTAAAATCATCCGCCCTTGGCGCGTCAAGTAATCCGTCTGCACTCAGGACGCTCTCGAGCACCGGCGTCGAGATAGAGTTCGACGAAAATAATCCCGAGGCAGCCATGGAGCAGATCCGGTCGCTTGCTGATAAAATTAGCCAACGCTCGCTGCAAAGGGAGGTTGTCTCAGCAGTCGCGCAAAAGGACCCGCAAAGAGCGTTGGCCTTGATTGATACCGCTGATGGCCTTGAGACCATACTTTTAAGTCCGGTCTTTGAAGCTTGGGCGCGTCAAGACATGAATGCTGCACGGGCTGCCATGCTGGAACTGCAAGGCCCAGCAGCAATAAGTGCAGTGGAGGCTGTTTTTTTGGTGTTGGCTGAAACTGATCCCGCTGGGGCGGTATCTGCCGCTGTGTTGTTGGATTCCCCGGATGTCCGCTCTTCAGCTCTCGTTAAATCAATGGCGGCCTGGGGTCAGACCAACTTTGATGCCGCACTGAACGGCGCTCTCGGCCTCCCAAACCCTGTCGATCGCGCAGGAGCACTGGTGACTCTTGTGAATTATCTTGAACCTGCACAGATCAAGAACCAGACCGCACTCTTGGGGGCTATTATGGACAACGTACCTCCCGGTGACGAATACGGGCGTACCATCAACGGGCTTTTTTCCTCCTGGGCCCAACAAAACCCTGCCGCCGCCTCCCAAGCTCTCATGAGGCTTCCCCCGGGCCCTTTCTTTGATGATGCCGTAGCGTCTATTGCCACAGGGTGGGCAGCGGTTGAAAGGGAGCGGATTAAGCCCCTCCAATGGGCGGTGTCATTGCCCCAAGGCAAGGCGCGCGATAACAGTCTGAACAACATCATGCAAGGTTGGGCCGCAGAAGATCCGGCCGCCGCCGGCAACTACGCCCTACAGATCAAAGAGAACTTGCCCCTCAATGCACTGCAGAGTGTCGCCCGGCAATGGAGCCAATCGGATCCCCGGCAAGCCCTCGCCTGGCTCGATCAGATTCCTTGGGAAGAGCAGGAGGAACGTCAACAACGCCAGCAAATACTGGGCGATGTCATGAGTATATGGGTTCGAAAAGATCCCGCCACAGCCGCCAATGAAGTCCTCCGTCTGCCGCCTGACGATGCCAAGCCAGTTCTCAGCCCCGTGCTCGGTTATTGGGCCAAGAAGGATCTCCCCGCAGCCACCCAATGGGTCGGGCAACTCCCGGCCGGATCCACCAAAGACAGCGCCATCGCCGCTGTGGCCCCGCAAATAGCTCAACAGGATCTTGCCACAGCTGTGAACTGGGCTTCTGCGATTGGCGATCAAAGACTGCGGCAAGAGAACATCGAAACCTTTGCTCGAAAGTGGCTGCGCCGGGACAAAGTCGCGGCTACAGCCTGGATTTTCTCGGCTCCCATACCCGTGGAAACACGCCAAAAGTTGCTCAGGCCATGAGATTCCCGGGCGAAGGTCCAAGAAAGCGACAGTCGATGGATGCAGCACGTCGAAACCCGGGTATGATGAAGATGGCGACCGCGATCCTCCGCACTTTTTTTTTGCTCGCTGCGCTCGTAGCGGGGTCTACAATGGCGATCGGGATGGAAGACCAGAATCCCAAGAAGCCAACGGCCCTCGTTTACGATCCGGTTTTTCTCGAGCATGAGACGGGACCGGGTTTCCCCGAGAGCCCGGACCGCTTGCGCTGGCTTACCGCGCATCTCGAGAGCCTTCCGCTCTCGTCCCATTTGCTGCGCATGACGCCGGATGACGGCATCGATCCAGTGCCGTGGATCACGCAATGCCACGACAAAGGCTACATTGAGGCATTGCGCAAAGCCTGCCGCGATGGCGAGAAATTTGTGGGGAGGAGTCCGGACAGTCCGATATCCACACGTTCCTGGGATGTTGCCGCGCGGGCGGTTGTCGCTGCGCTCAGCGCGGTCGATGCGGTGATGGAGGAGCGCGCCCGCAACGCTTTTGCCGCGGTCCGTCCGCCAGGCCATCATGCCATGCCCGATTCGGCCAAAGGATTCTGTCTTTTCGGCAACGCGGCCATTGCCGCCCGCTACGCGCAGAAAAAGCACGGCATCGAACGCGTTATGATTATCGATTGGGATGTCCACCATGGCGACGGCACGCAAGAAATGACCTACGACGATCCGACGATTTTCTTTTTTTCGACTCATCAATATCCCTTCTATCCGGGCCTGAGCGGCGCGGCGGACAAAACGGGTGAGGGCCAAGGCAAAGGTTTCAATCTCAACGTGCCCCTTGCAGCGGGTAGCGGGGACCAAGCGGCGATCGCCGCGTTCCGTAACGAGTTAACGCCAGCCTTTCGACGATTCCAGCCCCAATTTGTTATCATTTCGGCTGGTTTCGATGCGCACGAGGACGATCCGCTCGGCGGGCTCGGTTGGACGAGCGGGGTCTATGGGGAACTCACCGGCATCGTGCGGGAATTGTGTCGCGAGCAAGGTCACGAACGCATCGTCTCCGTGCTCGAGGGAGGCTACAGCAAGCGCGGAATGACCGAGGCGGTGGCCGCGCATCTCGAGGCGCTGGCGGAGTGAATCAGGTTAACGGCTTCAATGGCCGGAAACTCATGGAAATCGCCGGCTTGCGGTAGTGCTTAAGCAGCATAGACGCGTGGCATCCAAAGCGGTTCATTGCCGAGCATCGCGTCCGCCAGCTTTCGCATGAGTTGGGCCTTCAATTCCGACGCTGCCGGATCATTCCACAAATTGTTAACCTCACCTGGGTCGGATTTCAGATCGAAAAGTTCACCGTAAGGTTGGTTCCAATACACAGTCAATTTGTAGTTGGCATCTACATAAGTGCGCGCATGGATGGAGGTCGGCTGGTGGCGGTTCTCCACCACCACATGGTCGCGGGCTTGCGTTTCCAATCCTTTCCATACCGGCCACTGGTTGCATCCGGTCATGCTCAAGGGCTTTTCCTGATCTGCCGCAGCAAGAAAAGTGACCGGCAAATCCACCAATGATTGCAAGGCATCCAAGCGCACACCCGCCGGTAAAACCCCGGGCAGCCGGGCCAACATGGGAACCCGGATCAGATCTTCATAATGAAAGGGGCCTTTGGCGGTGAGTCCGTGTTGTCCATAAAAATGGCCGTGATCGCTGGTGAAAACGACCAGCGTGTTTTCGGCCAGGCCCAAGGATTCCAGATGGTCGAGAATTTTCCCGATGTAATGATCGGTCATCGCCATCATGCCGTGATAGAGCGCCAGATCCTTCGCTTTCTGTTCGGGCAATTTATGATGAGTGTGACAGCCATGTCCCAAGTGGCCATGCGGTTGCTCAAAACGCATCGAACCGAAGTCCGGTTGCATTTCCTGTGTTTTCCGAAAGTGCTCCGGGTTGCGATCATGCTCGCCCGGCACCGCTTCCGGCACCGTCACTTCCGAAGGGTCCACCAGCGAAGCCCAGGGCTCCGGCACCAGGTAGGGCGGGTGCGGATCGAAGAAGCTCGCCCAAAGAAGGAAGGGCTGTCCACTGGCTGCGTGTTCATCCAGGCGGGCGTTCGTCCTCTCGGCAATCCAGGTATTGTAATGAAACTCCTCGGGCAACGACCATGCCCCGTATTGCGCGGGCGTGGTGCCTGTGGGCGGCTGAAAATGTTGGCGCCAATCTTTTAGTCCCTTCTCCTCCATCCAAATAGCATAATGCTGACCCACATGGGCCTCATCCGCATGGGGACGGCTTAATTCGACATGGTCAAAGCCGTAAAAAGGCCCGTGAAAAGTTCGCCAGAAATCGAGGTCTTGGAGAATCGGGTAAGACTCCAGCGAGGTCACCCCCGGAGCCTCTTGCAACGGTTGAAAATGTGCCTTCCCGATCAGTGCGGTCGCATATCCTGCCCGCTGCAGGAAATCGCCCACGGTCGGAATCTCCTCGCGGAGCTTCGTCCCCAAGGACCATGCCCCGTGGGCGCTCGGCATCATGCCCGTGATCATGGAAGCCCGACTCGGGGTGCACGTTGGATTGGGACAGTAGGCCCGCGTAAACATCACTCCCTCGGCCGCCATACGATCGAGATTCGGGGTGGAAACCTCCGGATTCAAACAACCAAGTTGACTCCAATGCTGCTGATCGGACGTGATGAATAAAATATTGAGCGACTCTTTCATGAGAATTTAACGATCAACACCTGCTAAACATTCAAGTGTTCATACAAAAGAACAAATTCCGAATTTTGCCAACGGCGTCAATACAGGTCGCCGTAAGATCAATCAGATCGAGAAGTCCATCGCTAACCGATCTACTGGCGATATGGCCCAGCTATCGGGCAAGACATGGCACGCGGATGGGTGGATCGCGGGGCCAGTATTTACCGGTGCGATTATGTTCGCTGAGCATTTCGCCGTGGTCGGCGACGAAAATGACGAGGGTGTTTTTGGTAAGACCGCAGTCATCTTGCGCCTGAACGAGGCGTCCTGCCTGTTCGTGGATGATCTCGACCATGGCCGCGTACTGCGCCCGATGCACGGGCTAGATCAGAAGATCCCGCTTCTCGATCGGCAAAGGCATCGCCTGCGGCAGATGATCGGCCAGTCTGTCGTGTTGTCCATTTGGCCGGACTGGCGGCTGAAGAGACTGTTGATGACGCTGCAGCGACCGGTGCCGGTTGTTCTGTGATGCGGAGGATGTTGGGGCAGGTGGAAATGTTGGACTGGTGGTTGAACAGGTTAACCACCCATCTGGCGGAGTTTGTCGTCGGGCCAAGGAAAGACACGATAGTTATGGCGGCTGACGTTGATCAACGTGCCATCGTGCGGGACGGCGTGGCGCATGATGACGTCGAACGAAGGCTCGCGCGCGGCCGCCAGAGCCGCCAGCAGGCGTTCGCGCCACGAGGGCAGCAGTTCGGGCGAGCGAACAGCGAGGTTGTCGAGTTCGTCGGGGTCGTTTTCCAAGTCGAAGAGAATCTCCTGGCCGGTTTCAAAGAACGCGTACTTCCAACGCTCGGTGACGAGGCCGCGCCATTCGTGATGGTCCAGGCACCATCCGGGGACCCCGACCATCTCCAGCAATTGATGATCCACGGGTGGTGCGACGGCTTGGCCGGTCAAGACCGGTGACCAATCGGCGCCTTGCATCCACTCGGGCGATGCCAAACCGGCGAGCCCGAGCAGCGTCGGCGCGAGATCGACGAGTCCGAAGAGCCCCGGCAAGGGGGCGTCGGCGGCGATGTGCCCGGGTCGGGCGAACAAAGCCGGGATGCGCACAGACTCCTCGTGCGGATGTTTTTTTTCAAAGTAGTAGCCGTGCGACCCCATGAAATCGCCGTGGTCGGAAACGTAGATGAAGATCGTGTTGCCCCCCGTGAAGCGCGGGTTGTCCGCGATGGCGGCACGGAGACGGCCGAGGTTGGCATCGAGGTTCTCGATCATCGCGTAATAATCGGCGAGATGATGTCGCACCTCCGCTTCGTCGGCGCCCTCGCCGGCGCCATTGTAAGCGGTGCCGGTTGGTTGCCCCTTCCACTTCATGAAATTGCCGGGCACATCGAGTGTGTCGGGGTCCAGTCGCCGCCATTTTTCAGGCACGGCCATGGGGAAGTGCGGCGGCGTCACGCTGACAGTGAGAAAGAGCGGCTCGTCGCGCTTGTAGGCTTCGAGATAGGCGATGGCGTGGTCGGTGAGCGCATCGGTCTCGAAGCCTTCCAGCCGTTCGGGCTCGACGGCGTCATCACGGTAAACTGTGCCGGTGAAGTGCTGGTTGAGATTCTCGAAGCCGAGCCAGTCTTGAAAACCCGCGCGGTAGTAGTCGGGCGTGCGGGTGCGGACGCCCCCCTGGAAGTCTTCCGGATTGGCCCGCACGCCGGGCGGTAGCTGGTCGGGCACGACGCCGCAGTGCCACTTGCCCATGTAGGCAGTGCGGTAGCCGGCGGCGCGCAGTTCGGTGGCGATGCTGGGAAAAGCAGCTTTGTAGTGATCGAAAAAGCCTGCCACCGGTCCGCTGTGGGCGTGGCGCCCGGAGAATATGGTTCCGCGCGACGGCGTGCAGACCGGGCAGTTGCTGTAGGCTCGCGCAAAGCCGGCGCCCTCGGCGCTCAGCTGGTCCATGTGGGGTGTGCGCACGTTGCGATCGTCGGCGTGGCTCATGGCCTGGCCGCGATGCTCGTCGGAAAGCAGGAGAATGATATGTGGGCGTGGAGGCTTCATCGTGGTCCGTGACGGAGAAACATTTCGCGGGGTGCGACGGCGCTCGACTTATGCGTTTGGTTTCAGATAACGCGCGCGGAGTATGGCGGCTCCCTCGGCGCGGCCGGTGGCTTCAAGGCGTTTGATGTATCGGGCGATTCCCTCCAGACCGCCCGGATTGCCCGGGAGGGTCGAGCGGGCGTGCAAGGGACCGCCTTCGCGGATGACGGTCCAGAGCGGGTCAACGCTGTCATTGGCGTGGACGGTCATTTTTTGCATTTGCGCGTCGTGCCAGCGGGCGAGCCGCCAGGCGCCTTCGCGGAGGATCTCAGGATGGGCGGAGGCGACGTCGTGCTGCTCATGGGGATCGTCGGCAAGATTGTAGAGCATCTCCTGCGGGAAAAGGCGGAACCCGTCGTGGTAGGTTCGCATGTAGAGCCAGTGGTCCCAGCGAACACTGCGTTGGCAGACGTGGGCGCATTGGGAGACAACGACCTCATCGCGACCGGTGGCCGGATCGCCGGAGCGAACGGCAGGGGCGAAGCTGGAGCCGTCCCAGAGAGGTTGATGTTCGCCGCCCAGCAAATCCATGAGGGTGGGGGCGAGATCGATGTTGTAATGGAACTTGGAGTTTTCGCCGGTCGCGCCACCCGGCCATTTGATAATGAGTGGGATACGGCACGTGGCGGAATCGGCGGTGCCATGTTCGCTGTAGATACCGAGTTCTCCGAGATTTTCCCCGTGATCGGCCGAGATGATGATGGCGGTGTCGTCGTAAACGCCCGCGGCTTTGAGTTTGTCGATCATGCGTCCGACATAGTCGTCAGCGTAGCGCACCCCGGTGTCGTAGCCGTTGAAAACTCGCCGCAGGTCCTCGCGGTTCCGAATGCTGCCGGGGTAACGCGGATACTGCGGATTGGTGCGGTCGTCATACATTTCGTAGTCGAGCGATGTATGCGGACCGGTGAGTTTGTTGTGACGGGCAATGATTTCTTCGGCGTCTGTTTCCAGCCAAGCCGGCAGGGGGTCGTTGGCGAAGGGTTCGCCGTATTCGAGCGGGGCGCGGTAGGGGGCGTGGATGTCCCAGAAGTTGACGTGCAGGAACCATGAATCGTCGGCGGCATTCGCGTTGAGCCACTTTTCGATGGAAGGCCAGACTTCTTCGGCCGACTCCATGCCATTGCCTCCAGAGTTGTGGATTTCGTTGAAGCCGGCGTAGAACCAGTGGGCGGCGTGGCGCTGGCCGAAAGGCGAAACCATGGCGGTGTGGTAGCCGAGCTTTTGGAGTTGGTGGGCAAGCCCCTGGTTGAAGTAGGTATCACTGAAATCGCGGGATGGCCCTTCGACCTTTATGCTGGCTGCTGTGCCGCCATGGCCCACCACACCGGTCTGGATGCCGAAGCGGCCCGAATACAGGGCGGTGCGCGATGGCAGGCAGGGTGCATCAGAGGTGTGACAGTTATTGAACCGCATGCCGTCACGGGCGATTGCGTCGATGTGTGGCGAAGTGTTGCGATGGTATCCGTAGCAGCCGAGGTGGTCGGGACGGCAAGAGTCGAGGTCGATGTAGAGAATACGCATGGGAAATTTAGCCGAGGTTTTTGATTTCTTAAGGAGTGGAGACTTTCGGGGTAAAAGGCATGGAGGATCCCGTGACCGGCAGGGCGAAAACTGCTCCGGGACCCGGGATGGTCTGTCTCTTCATGAACCTGAATGAGAAAAGGGGCATGAAGCGAAGATGACTCGGGGGCAAAGATATAGCGAGTGGCGGTAGTAACTCATGCAAACTGGCATCGAACTGTGAAGTGAAGAGTTCCTTTTTTTGTAAGGCATTAATTATATTGTGCCTATCCGATAAATTTGAGGTCGGCAATGGAAAAGATAGCAAGCCTCCATCCCTGGCTTCGCCTGAAGCTGTGGTTCTAACTCGGTTCTTTGGTTTAATCACAAGAGACCGAAATTCCTCTGACTGGCCCCACTTGGCCACCGATAGGGGAGTGGGGATATCCCGGTGAAGGATGTGGGAGGCCTGTCGATCAGTGAGCGAATTTCATCACAGATCATTCTGGCATTTTTGGCAGGCTCAACGAGTCGCTGGGCGGGGGTGAGATTCAAGAGTTCGATCGGGCTCATCAGAGGTGTGAGTGCGGAACCATCCACCAGCTTCATTCGTTGAAGAGCCTCTTCAATTCCTTCTTCGGTCCGACCCAGATGCTCCAAAAGGTCAAGCCGAAGAAATTCCCGCATGGTTGGGCTTGGACAGGCCTCCCAGCGGAATGCCCGCAGAACGGATGCCATCAGGCAACGACACAGCCGGGCATAGGCATCGGCCACCTGAATCGAGGCCAGCAGGGCAGCCTTATCTTCACGGGAAAGGAATACGGATAGTGCCTCAGCCTTATCTTTCATCCCTTCGGCAAGGGATATCGCTCCTTCTTGTAATGCGTCATGCTCAATGAGCAGCGCCTCGTCCACCTGGAGCCGTGGCAAGGCCCCCGGAACGCATGACGCGCTGCGATCATAAAGAACAAAGCGCAACCTGTTGAGTCCGGCCGGAACAGACCAACTCGCCCAATCCACCCCTCGGAGGTACATGGTCCGCCGGCAAAGCTCATTGCCATCGTCAAGCAGGGCAAGAATGCCCGGACCAGCCTCGCCAAAGCGTTGTGAAAGATGCGACAACGCCACGGCATCCACGTCGCAGTTCACGTCCCGCGCCAAGGCGCTGAAACAGGCGTGGTCCACCGCAAAGGAATGTTCATGGTGAATGCCGCGCATCACAGCAGCGTCGATGCCAACTTGGCAGGCATTTTTGAGTCTCTCCTGCATCTGGCGACGGCAACTGGTGATCAAGCCCATCGTGCTGCCGCGGTATTCGCCGTAGCAGTCGATTTCCATAGCCTGCGGTCGCTCTTCCAAAGCCCCCAACAGCGGATTGATCGGGTGTTCATTGTACATGTCCCCTTGCTGCTGTTTGTATGTCAGACGGACTGCGGGATGCAGCTGTGAATGGACGGATTTGAAGCAAGCGGTTTCCAAGCCGCATTGCCAACTTCCCAAGTATGTCCGAATATTAAGCGCCTTCTTTTTTGTGGCGCAGATGCCGTGGAGGAAGTTTCCTATTTCACTGATGCAGGTGTCGAGTGGCTGTGAGCGACAGATTGGGCAATCACAAGCAAAGACCAAACTGTCGGCCATGTTTAGCCAGCAACTCAAACCTTGAATGCCTGGCAACTCCAGAATTTCCTCTACTTGACACCGGAGCATTTCCCGGGTTGACCGCTCGTGCGGGCAGAGTGCGGGGCGCATGGGCTTCTCAAGGATTTGGTGTCGATCCCAGCCCGAATGCGCAACGGCAGCGGCTTGCGGATACCTTTCCAGAAATCCCGGCGGGTAGCTGAGGGGATGGATCACGGCATGCAGAGCCAGTTGCAGTTCGGAAGCCAACTCCACGAGTTCTAGAAAAGCATCCCGACGCCGGGCGATGGCTGGTTGGTCCACCAATGCCGCCAGCTCCGGTTTGGCCCGATAGCTCACTATCCGGTGCAAGCCTAGGGGCCAGCTTTCCCCAAAAAATACCGTGTTCATGCCCAAGTCCGAGGCCCGACGGAAAATGTCCTTCATCCTCGATTGACTCGCCCGCCCGTCAGGATCCAGGTTCAGTCCGTGGTGGAACTCCACAATGCGTTGAGCAAAGGAATGTTTCACAGGTGTATAATCCTAAATGTGAAACAGGGATTGAAGCGCGGGCTACTCGGATACTGTAAGGTTTGATGCAAACAGGCATCTTCCTTTCGGGTGAAGGACTCTGTTTTTAACGGTGTAATCAGTAGCTCCAACTTGGTTTTAGTTTGATTTTGCAGATTTAAATCGAATCCAAATATGGCTAATCCTACATCAAAAATTTTAAAGCAAACTAAATGTTGCCATTTTTTTGGAACTTTGTTCAGGAATTTTACACCTCCCAACTCCGCTAACTGCGAATTGTATGTCATCGGAACAGCCACATAGATCCTCTTTGGCAAATGACTTCAACTTCACGCGCCGCAGGAAACCTTGGAGACCCAGAAAAAAAAGCGGGTTAATTTTGAAAATTCAATATATCGAGAATCTTTAAATGTTGCCAATAATCTCTGATCCCAAATGTGACAGAAGAGGGAAATCCACTCTTTCGCCTGTGGTGTCGGCATTTCCCAAGGCTCCCGTTCAGGGAAAGACTCCATTCTACATTTCCGACTTGGAGGCCTTGCGTGCCAAGCTCAGACGCGCCGAGTCAGAGCAGACTTTGATGGGCCAGGTCTGGGGTGCCTTCCAACGCAGGGCGCGGACATGCCCCAAGGATTATCCCTGGTACACGCCTTTTCTCGCCCTCGTCACCGGCCAGGAGAGCGACGTGGAAGCCGCGCGCATGTGTGTCCGTGCCTACGTGGCCAGCCTCAATGCGCAGGCTTTCAATTCCGGTCTGCAATTCCACTTCTGGTGTTACGCCTTCCCTCATGCCCGCTGGGCACTTTACTTTCAATGGCTCGATGCCATTGGGGCTTGGGAGGAAGACGAGGCGGCCAGCCTGCGTGAGGCCTTTTTGATCTTTCAGTTTGAAAACTTTTTTTACGGCCTGCGAGCCAAACCTGAGCCGGAATGCATTGACAATCAAGCGATGTCGGTTTGTCTCAGCAATGCGCTGGTGGGCCGCCTCTTTGCGGAGGAGTCGCGCATCGCGGTGCGCATGGAGCGGGATGGACTGCGGAGACTGCCAGCCATGTTGGCCGGTTTCCCGGTTTCGGGCTACTCCGGGGAAGGCAGCACCTACATGGACAAGGTGATCGGACCCTGCATTCCTTTTGTTGTGGAGTATCTTGAGGCAGCTCTCGGTGGAGATTGGTTTTCCACCGTCGCGGAAGGGGGAACTAGCAGTGGTGAATCGATTGTGCGGATGATAGCGCGGTCCTGGATGTCGGATGGTCTTCTTCTGCCTTGGGATCACTACGGTTATGAGCTTCCCGTGCGCGCATGCATGGCTTACGCCGCAAGAAAAACAGGCAACCCGATCTATTTGGACTTCCTTGAGAAACGCGGGCGCTGGGGGCACGATGTCAATGTGGGCTGGGGGCTCGACGATTTGGTTTGGTCTCTGGTCTGGTGGCCTGAAAGTAGCGACATGCCTGCACTACCAGCGTGCTCTTCCTGGGTGGAACCCGAGGTAGGCGGAGCGCTTCTCTCCAAGGATGAAAACCTTTACCTCATGCAGATGTGGGACCACACCGTCCCCGGAGTACCTGTCCGGTCGCATTTCAATCCCAATTCGCTCGTGCTTTCCGCCTACGGTAGTCCTTTGACAGTGGATGGTAAGGCCCTGGATTCATGTCAGGAGTTTCATTACGAGGATACCTGGACCGACATGGGTTATATGGGCTTCGAAAATTGGCGGATCAACTTCGGGGTCGGTTGCGCGGGGGCACATTCTGTGATTTTGGTGGATGATTGGGATGGACTGAGGTCCATGTCCGAAGGTATTCCGCATGTCGACCAAGTCGAAGCCGACCTGGAGTCCGGGACTCTTGGCGCGGATGTCTCCTCGCTCTACCGCGAAAAATGGCCTGATACACTCGCCATTCGGCGTAAATCCACCTTGGTTGCCGACCGGTTTTGGCTGATCGAAGATTTGGCCGCGTTTAAAGAACCCCACAGGATCCGAAGCCGTTGGTGGTTGCGTCCGAACCAGGTCGAGGCGGATAAAGGCGTCTGCATCGAGACTGCGGAAGGCGTGCGCTTGCACCTCATTCCTTTGCTTGGCAGTGATGAAAAAACGACGCGGCTGGTGGAGGGTTATCCTGACCGGCTGGACCAAAAATCGGTTTGTGCAGACTTTCAAACGCATGGAAAGCTGGGGCATTGGCTCTGGTTGGCTTTTCCTGAGCGAATAAGGGATATCGCAGAAGATATCGGGGACGATTGGCTTGCCGTGCCGGACCCCGATGAGACCCTCACGCTGGAGTCAGCTTTGCCGCACTTCGAAAGCTCCGGAGCCCGGTTCGCATTTTCCTCGCCGCCGGAATTTCACGAAGGATGGGTGCCTGCCAAACGCTGGTGGTACAAAAAAAAGATCCGCGTGCCTACTGCTGATGCCTGGTGGATCCGCGTGCCGCGACAGCTCCAAGAAGCCAAAATGTGGGTCGACAATGGGCAGATGGACTTGAGTGATCACGTGCCCTGCATGCATCTTCTCCCTGCGGATATTCCCATGCCCAAGGGAATGCGGCCGGGCAGCAGCATCGAGGTGGTGATTTCGACTCTCACGGGTGTCGGGAATACAAAAGGCAGCGCTGTGCTCGGATTTTGGGGAAGGCCGAAAACTGTGGTTTCTGCAGCAAGCCCCGCTCTGCTACATGCCGTTTATGCAGATGGCCAGATATGCGTTCGGCATGGCGCCCAGGAATGGAAACTCCCTTACAATCTCATGGAGGTGTGTAGTCGATGAAGAGCGTGTTGCATCAAATGGAAGCGGCTTTTCAATATGCCAAATCTCAAGACGAATCCGCCTTTCGCGCCTTGATAGAGATGCTTGAAAACGAGAACTGGAGGCTGAATTACTCTGCCGCCGTGGCTCTGGAGGACTGGTCGGACCCTCGATTTCTCCCCGCGCTCACCAGGCTTCTCGAGCGCGAGGACCGGGAGCCACTGTATGAACTCCCACAAGGATGTTCCGCAGGTGGACATGCAGGAACCATATTTATTGGACAGCCGTCGTTTCCCAGCCAATACACACTTCGAGAAATCGAGGCATGGCGCAGGAGGGGGCGTGTCAAACAGGCCGTATGCTTCGCCCTAGCGAAGTTTTCCTCATTGCCCGCTGGCCTGCTCCGTCATTTGGAGAAATACGCCGTAAACCAGAAGGAAGATCACATGGTTCGCGCTGCGGCGTCCCGGGTTCTCGGTGCCTGTGGAGATAGAGACAGCCTCGCGGTGCTGGCCCTGGCCAGTGACGACGAGGAGTGGTGCGCCAAAACCGAAGCCAGAAAAGCACTGGCGGCCCTGAAACTCAAGTTGGGGCTTTAAAACCGGCAGCACCCTCGAGCGGTTTAAACATTAGGATATTCTCCTACATTGCCGTCACATTGCACGAACAAGCATGGATGTAGCATAGGCGATAGGTTTTGAACTCTCTCTCACTGGCTGCTACCACCGTGTCGGGCATGGTCTCCGAGGATCGCGCCCCATTGTGTGTGCTGGCACGAGCCATTACTGGCCAAGTCGAAAAAATAGCGGCCGAACGACGGTAAAATTACTCCGTGTTGGGCGTGAGGCGAACCCGGCTGAACCCGAGGGCGGATTTTTAGACAGGAGGGCAGGATGGAGAGGATTTACAGGAAAGGCTTTGGCTTTTGTTTGATATCGCACAAATCATTTCAAACGCATCACATCATAAACAGATCATCCTCTGTGACGGTA
>JBIJCR010000073.1:0-11805 GCA_044344595.1 Terrimicrobiaceae bacterium | reverse complement strand
CCAGGATCTCTCGAACTACGGCGCACGCCAGACCGATGTGGCTTCAATTCACCGCCACCTCTACGCGCCCAAGAGCGTAACACCTTGGTCGAATATGCCGTCCTACAGTTATCTTTACGAGTATCGCAAAATCGTCGGTCAGCCCTCCGCTCACGCCGTTCAAGGCCTCACCGGCTCCCGCGCTCCGAAACCCGGATACGAAATTGTTCCGACCCAGCAGGCCGAAGCCCTTGTCGCCTACCTGCTTTCCCTGAACCAAAATTACCCGCTGCCGGAATCTCCGGAGCCCACCGCCAAGTAAAACCGTGACTTCCCATACGCCATCGAACGAGCCACCCAACGGCGAAAGCCCGGCACCTAACGATCCAGTGCTCCGTGAAGGACCTGAGCCATCGGAAAAACGCGCTCCGGTGCCTTTTTGGCTGATCATCCTCTCCGCCGTCATCATCTTCTGGGCAGGTATCCACTTGGCTCTCAATAGCGGTGGCTTCCGCGCCGATGTCTATAATCCCTCCTTGGTCTCATGGAGTGGCGGGGGGAGCGGCGGTCCAGCAGTCGCGCCCGATCCCAAAGTCATCGGCAAGCGTCTCTACAGTCAAAATTGTGCCGTTTGCCACCAAGGCTCCGGCATGGGCGTCGCTGGACAATTCCCGCCACTTGTAGCCAGTGAATGGGTCGTCGGCGGAGCCTGGGTGGGGGATAATCACCTTGTTAAAATCCTCCTCGCCGGCATGCAAGGCCCTGTCCAAGTCAAGGGCAATACCTACAACAATGCCATGCCACCATGGGCACAGCTCAAAGACGATCAGATCGCAGCAATCCTCACCTACATCCGCTCCGAGTGGGGTAACGCAGCCCCGCCGATCACGGCCGACTATGTCAAGGCAGTCCGCGCCGCCAGTGCGGATCGCAAAGATCCTTGGACACAAAAAGAACTTAAAGCCATTCCCGCAGAGACAATTCCCGCAGGAGGTGCCGCACCTGCTGCGCCGGCCCCCGCCGCACCGCCCGCCGCCTGATTTGACCTGACTATGAACTTCCTGCTGCGAATCCTTTCCATCACTGCACTTCTTCTCGTAGGCGGCAGCATCTCCGCCCAAGCCGAGCAACGCACCTCGAACCTCTATTGGGCTCCGCCAAATATCACGGTCGGTGGAGAAAAAATCGACTCCCTGCTTAATTTCATCTTCGTTCTCACGCTGGTGGTATTTGTATTGACCCAGTCGGTTTACATTATTTACCTCATCCGCTACCGCCGCCGTCCCGGACACAAGGCCCACTATAGCCACGGCAATAACACCCTCGAGTTCTGGTGGACCATTATTCCAACTGCCGTCTTCCTGCTCCTCGCCGTCTGGTCCAACCGCATCTGGTTCGAACTCACCGAGTCGCCCATCGCGCCGGATGCCATCACCGTCGATATCGTGAGCTACCAGTTTGGCTGGGATTTGCGATATGCCGGAGCTGATGGCCAACTCGGAGAAGGCGATGTGAAGCGCTTCAGCGTCGAAAACAAGTTCGGTGTCGATCCCGCGGACCCCGCCGGTAAAGACGACTTCACCTCCACCGAGCTCGTCATCCCCGTCGGAAAGCCCATCCACGTTCTCCTTCGCTCACGTGACGTGATCCATTCCTTTTATGTCCCATCCTTCCGCCTCTACCAAGATGCCGTCCCCGGCCGCACCATTAAGTGGATGCAATTCACCACCACCCGCACAGCGGAACTCGAACTCGCATGTAGCCAACTCTGCGGCACCGGCCATTACAACATGAAGGCCAAGATCCGAGTCGTCCCCGTCGAGGAATACGAAAAATGGTATGCTGGCAAAGCCGCCGCAGCCAAAGAAGCTGCCGCCGCGCTCTAAACCCGGAACGCCGACGTCCCTGTCGGCATCAGCGCCCGTAACAAAAATGGGCCATGCGCGACGGTGGCCCTCCTATGGGTAAGACTTCGCCCAGCCCCTGCTCGTTGCTGAAATGTAATCAACTCACCCTCTGTGCTCCCGGTGTCCTCGGTGGTCAAATCCGCTGAATCCGGTTAACCCCAACCACCGGTAAATCAGTAATCATACCAAAAGCTAAATGCTTTTTGACTCACGCTGGGGTAGCGCCGCTACGAATAAAAACAGCTCGCTAAAATTCAAAACCTAATAGCCATTGGTATCATCTGCGTCGTTCTTTTGCGAAGGCACCGAAGGTTGGGGCGATGAATCGCGGGCGGACTGCGCAGCGCCACGCCTGGATTTCAAGGCTTGCGCGACGCGGGTGACGATGGATGAGAAATCCAGCAGCAACAGCTTTGAAATCCCAATCATCCCGCCGATGGCCACGGCGAACACAATAAAGCCTGCTATGATATGGAACCATGAAGGGTCAGTGAGAGGGTTTTTCCCAATGGCAAATTCCGGGCCAAACACAATCGTGCCAATCGTCAGCATGAGAATGCGCGCCAGATTTCCCGCAATCGCCAACGGTGCCGAGCAGAGGAAAAGAATCCACTTCTGCCACCAGTTTTTCAGCGTGAAATTTCCATACAGCGCGCTGGCCATCATCAGAGCAAAAAGCGAGCGAATGCCGGAACACGGATCAGCCACATCCACCGCAAATTTCTTCCCCGCCGGAATCCCCATTAGAGGCTCCGGCGCCGAAAGGATACCCGTTCCATTCCTTACCACATCGAGACCTATGAGATCCAATGAAAAAACCGCCGCGTGGGACATCAGTATACGCAGCGGGAAGGCGATGTAGTTATCCAGAAACGGCACCGGCCAGGCAAAGACCAGAAAAATCAGTGGGAAGCCAAAAAATATGACCGTTCTCCAGCCCAACTGAAACCACACGGCGCCGATGACCATCGCTTGAAAAGCAAAAAAGCCGATGTAGTGCGTGCCCATCCGGTGGCCTACCCAGAAAAATCCAAACGCCAGAACTACAAAACCCATGCCAAGCCAGGAGGAGGCGGGTGTTGGGAGCGGTTTTTGGTAGATGGAATGAACAAAAAGCAGGAATGCGCCCGGCAGCACCATTAGGCAATGCCCCCAATCCCCGCTGCCCATGGAAATGTTGAGAAACTGCTTGAAAGCTGACTCGTTGAATTCTCCATAACCCTGAGAGTAAGGTATCAATGCAAAGAGTAAGAAAGGAATGAACCAAGCCAAGGCGAGCGCGATGAGTTGGCGGTCGGACGCGTGTGAGCGAATCTGAGTGAGGTATTTATTCACGATCGGAAGAAGACTGTTGCATAGGAAAGTGTTTTTCTACAATAGCGAATGTGTGGAAATCTTTCACGGGATGGAGTGTCCAAGCGCCGTTGGCCAAGGCATCCGCTGCAGATGGGCGGTTTTTTTCCAAATTTTGCACAAATTTGCCTTGTGACGGAATTTCCCGAACCCGGTAGCCTAAGCGATGCGCGGTGGTGGGGATGTCGAGCTCCAAATACCAACTTGCAAGAACGCCATCCGCTGATACGGACTCCCAAGCCTGCCTTGTCCAAAAGTGGCCGGTTCCAATCATGGAAAGCGCGACCGGTTGGTTGTAGGTATCACTTACCATCGCAAGCCAATGGGCATTTGTCGAGGCGTCCACGCGGCCCAAGTGGTATGCCAACACATCCGCGTTTTCCTCCGCGAGGCAGCGCAGCATGCGTGAAGATAAATCGGCGACCATGGGGAGGTGGTCATATTCCTGAAAAAGAATGTGCGTGAAGGAGCGTCCCTCGAGCCAGTTCGTGGTGCGGGAAAAAATCTCCCGATAGCTCTGCCGCTCCCGCTGGTGGTCGGAGGTTTTATGCTTGGATGCGATGAGAAGAAATTTCTGTGAATGCGAGATCTTTTGAAACGCATCTTGGCTTCCACCGTAGGCCAGCAAAAGACTTTCGCGATCAAAACCGGCCTTTTTCCAGAGACATATCGTTTTTTCGACTGATTCTGGATCGCGATGGTCGAGCAGCACGAGAAGGACTTTTTTCGGCTCGCCGGTCGATGCCGATAACGCGTGCTGTATTGGAAAGTCCACCTCCGGATGCGCCGTAAAGCCGATCGATTGTTGCCAATAGGTCAAGCGGCTCTGTGGCATCGGCACGGGCACTAAGGCACAATCACAACCCAGCAAATGCACGCGGCCGCCCCAATAAAAAATCAAACCCCGCCCGAGCGGCTCGCCCGTTCGGCAGTCTCGGATCTCGGAGCCAACCAGGCGAAAAAACCACACGGCGGCATCGCGAAGGGCTTGTTTGAGTTGTTTCAACATAGGGAAGGAAATTAGACAGAATTGATCTGGAGGGTCATCCTCCGTGAGGACCCCAATTTTGTTCGCTGGTTTAGAGGATTTTCGGATTTTGGAAGAAATCTTCCAGAGGGATTCCACTCGAGCTAATCAGAAGCAGGCTTGCCTTGGGATATTTCTTTTTGAAAGCTGCCAGGCCGGAGAATTTGTCAGGGCGACCGCTTTTTACATCGATCCCGAAAAGTTGAGGTATCGGCTAGGACAAAATCGGCCTCGCGTATGCCATTGCAGCTTGCCGACGTGTCGCGGCCCAATCACAATCTCAAGCCGACGCGGTGAAATCGAGGCCAAACGGAGGATTTCACTGACGATTATTCTTTCGAACATATTTAAAACAAAGAGCCTTTGCCAGAAACAAAATTTTTTACTTAATGAGTGAGTAAAAATACTTTTCTTCGGCTTACGACAAGGAAATTTTAGACAGAATTTTGTTTGGAGGATCATCTTGTCCAAAAATCCGCCTCTGGGATTTTCTTGCCATTTTTTACCTCTCGGTGGTCTCTGTGTGCTCTGTGGTCAATTATTTTGCACTCGGTTTCACCAATTCAGTATCTTTCCTCACATCCTCAAACTCCTTGAGCGCCATGCCGACGACTTGATCCATGTTGTAGTAGCGGTAGGTGGCCAAGCGGCCGATAAAGGAAATGCCGCTGCATCCGCAGTTTTTTGGCAGATAGGCATCCGGCTTCAGCGAGGCTTGGTCGGCAAGTTCCTTGTATTTTTTATAAAGAGCCGAGGAATCCGGCGCGGGGATCGGATAGTAGGGTTCCTTGCCGGGGCCGAAGTCATCCGGGTATTCACGAACGATCGTGGTGTTTGGGCAATCCTGCCCCGTGGCGTGCTTGATTTCGACAATCCGGGTGTATGGCTCTTCACCAGGATAATTGACTTGCATCGCCGGTTGGTAATGTTCAGGAGGAACAGGAAAGGCGGTGTGTGATGGCTGAGGGGCCCTCGAAGCCAACGCCTCGGGAGTGAAGGATTCCGCCTCGAAGCGGAGGGAGCGGTAAGGCAGGCGGCCGAGTTGGAAGTCGAAGAATTCATCAATCGGCCCAGTGAAGACGAGGTGCTTAAACTTCACTTGTGGAAGAATATCGCGGTAGGAGGTATTCAGGCGCACCTCCAGCTTGTCACCGCAGGCGCGGATCATGTTTTCGAAGAGTTTGGTGTAGCCGTGCTTGGGAATGGCTTGAAATTCATCGCTCAGATAGCGATCGTCGCGGTTCGTGCGAAGCGGGATTCGCCCGCACACGCTGGCATCCAGCTCTCTTGGATGCCTCCGCCATTGCTTAAGCGTGTAGCCTTTGAAAAACTTCTCATAAAGCTCCCAACCCACCTGCGAAATGATGACCTCTTCGGAATTTGTGGGATTTTCGATCGCCACCCGCTTCTCCGCAAGCCAGGCCTCCATTTCTTCGGTCGTAGATGCGCGTCCGAGAAGTTGTTCGAAGGTATTGAGATTGATGGGAAAATTCCAATACCGGCCATCGGTGTGGGATAGGATTTTGTAATCCACCGCATGCCACTCCGTGAACTGCGAGAGGTATTCGCGAATCCTCGGGGAATTCGTCCGGAAGTAATGCGGCCCGTAGGTGTGGATTAAGACGCCATGTGAGTCGTAGTGGTCATACGCATTCCCGCCTATGTGGTTGCGCTTGTCCACCACCAGACAGCGCTTGCCCAACTGAGTAGTCAAACGCTCGGCCATTGTTAAACCGGAAAACCCGGCGCCTATAATGAGGAAATCGAACATGTTTTAGAGAGGATTATTAGGATTTATAGGAGAAACAGGATTGGTTTTTAGACAGATTGATTCGCCTACGCGCTACGTGACTCCGGCGTGACGGGCAGAATTTACAGAATCGGAGCGCCGCGAGTCAATTTCGCTTGGAGGGTTCTCCTCCGTGAGGACCCAAATTCCGGATTTTACAGCCGCGAAGAGGCGCAAAAAGACGGGGAAATTATGGCAGAATGATTGTTGGCAGAACTATTGGGGGGATCTTTTTTAAGCACAATCGAGCATCAGGGCGGGTGCTCGGCAGCCACAGACAAGTGCTCCAACGCTAAGGGCGCTTAGCTTGCCAGGTGGAGGAATTTCAGATTGCGAAAGCTATGAAAATCCTCATCAAATGAAACCACGCGGCACTTTCTGAATTGAGCCAGAGCCGCGAGGTAACAATCTGTCCAGAGGTGGTGCGAGAAGTCTGGCTGGCGGGATAATGCCATGAAGGAATGGTCGATGTCTGGAGAATCCACAATGAACGCCACCTGAGCCTCGGTGCGATAGCGTTGATAAATTTCCCAGGCTTCGTCAGACGTCAGTGGGCGACTCAGGATTTTGGGATGGGTGGAGAGGCGTAGAAAGGCCAGTGCCGTGACTCGGCAGAAGGCGATTTCAGGAGCGGATTGGTCTTGCCAGTAAGCAATGGCTTTTTGATGGTGCGCATGGTTCTCATCCACCAAAGCGAGCCAGACATTCACATCTAAAAGATCCGTCACAGGCTCGTTTTCGCGTGGGATTGGGATTCTAGTCTGCAGATCGCTTGAAGATCCTCTTCTTCAAGAATTGCTTTGAGCTGGCGGTTCGTAAATGCGCGTGTTGGCGGCTGTCCTGAAATCCGGCGAATGGCGACCGGCGGTGGCATACGGCGCTCGGATTCAGAACTTGGTAGCGCCTGGGTGCTCAAACCAGAACGAATAAACTGAGTTATCAGGTTTTTGAGTGTTGTCTGTTTCTGGACTGCGAGGGTTTTTGCCTCGAGAAAGAGTTCGTCCGGCAGATCAAGCGTAGTTCTCATAAACGCATATAAGCATAAAATGTTTTTATGTCAAGTTTGTAATTTCGTGCCTTGGTAGCTTGGAGGATCATCCTCCGTTAGGACCCAAATTCCGGATTTTACAGCCGCGGAGAGGCGCAAAAAGACGAGGAAATTATGGCAGAATCATGGCAGGGGAAATTTTACCACAGTGATCACGGAGAGCACAGAGGAAAATTAAGGGCACTGGTGCATTCTCGTCGCTCGGTTGTGGTTCATGTTTTACCTCCAACCGCGCAGCGCACGCCCGCTGTTGAATCATAAATAACTTATTCTCTGCGGTCTCGGTGTCCTCTGTGGTCAAATCTGCTGAATTCGGGATTCAGGATTTGTGAGATTTTACGAAAGGCTTCACCCCCAAATTTCCTGCAAGCCCGTCCAACTTACGACGCGAATTCCACTTCGCTCGTAACTTTCGGTGCCGCCGTAAATCAAGAGGGGTGGCAGGGCAGATGATGAGGCAGGCAAAGCAGCGCGATGGGTTGCCGTAATGTAGTCCGAGGTCACTGTTTGGCCGGATTTGATTTCCACCGCTTGGAGGCCCTTGGGTGTTTCATAGACGAGATCGGCTTCCCGCCCGGAGGCATCCCGCCAAAAATACAAGTCTGCCGGTTGCCCCGCGTTGAAGCGGGCTTTAAGAAATTCGCCAACGATGAGGGTTTCAAACAACGATCCACGCGCGGGGTGTGTTTCCAAAATTTCGGCAGAGCGTATGCCCAATAGCCAGCAGGCCAATCCCACGTCGTGGAAATACAGTTTGGGACTTTTGATCGCTCGCTTGCCAAAATTCTGATGGTAAGGTGGCAGGAGGTGGATCAAGTCACTGGATTCCAAAACGGAAATCCATGACCGCGCCGTGGTGTGCGAAATCCCCACCTCGCCCGCAAGCGTGCTTAAATTTAAGACTTGTCCGGTTCGACCCGCGCAAAGCTTCAAAAACTTCTGAAAAACAGCCAGATCTTTTACATCTAAAATCTGCCTCACATCCCGCTCCACATAAGTCGCGACATAGCTTGACATCCAATCTGTGATTTCCACAGGTGTCTCATAAAGCCCCGGGTAGCCTCCCCGCAAAAGCACGGCATCCCGCGAATGGAGCATTATTGTCGGCGCTTCAGAAAGAGAAAGCGGCAAAAGCCGAGTCATCCCGACCCTTCCGGCCAGGGATTGCGAAATGCCTGCCATGAGTCCGAAATGCTGTGACCCCGTCAAAATAAAACGGCCAGCCCGCCGATCCGCGTCGACCAATGTTTGCAGATGGGAAAACAAATCCGGCCAACGCTGCGCCTCATCGAAAATGGCCCCTGCGGAAAATCGGGAAAGAAATCCTTTGGGATCTTCCTCGGCAAAAGCCCTCTCCTGTGGGTCTTCCAGCGTGACATAAGTGTGGTCGCTGAAAACCGACTTCACCAGTGTTGTCTTACCAGCCTGACGCGCACCCGTTACTGCGACAATCGGAAATGAGGCAGCCAACCGACGCAGTGTGCTTTCAAGATGTCTTTGAATCATAGCCTTACTATGCAGATTGAAAGTTGAATCGTCAATTTGTATCTTGCGGGTGAACTGAAGTGCTGAAAAACTGAGAGGCTCCTAACGAGCATTTTTTATAATGCTACCCACAAGCATTTTATTTAACCACGGATTAACACGGATAGACGGAGGCACTGGTGCATTCGCGTCGCGAATGGGGCAGGGCAAAAACAAAAACTCTGCAAGCAAGCTTGATCGATTTTAGCTTTTTTTTTCTGCCAATCCCAGCTTGGCGGGATCATTTGACTCGCTCGCTCCCGCTCTCGCGCCCTTCGGGCTCTATTCATGCAGTCTTCCTCGCGCATGCCCAAGGCGCTCGGTTGTGCTTATTTGTGTTTTAAGTAGTTCATTATTAATATTTTACACTGTAGTAGTCTCAGACGCCCAGAATTTCTGAGAACCTCGAAAAGGGAAGCACTCGGGCTCTATGTTCCGAAAATTCCACATCCGTTTCTCCCAGATGAACCTGATAAAACTTCGGAATATTCGATCTTTGTGCGAAGTAGGAGATTTGGCTACTCAAGCCGCGCTCGCCCAGTTTGCACTCCACAGCGAAGACAGGCTTGCGGTTTTTCAACACCACGAAATCCACCTCGCGACCGACTGCGTCACGAATAAACCTCAGCTCCATAGCCTCTCCCGCTGTATCTTCCAAATGGTGGCAATATTTCAACAAATTCGATGCCACCAGATTTTCAAATCGCGAGGCCTCATTTGCACAAACCGACCAGTCCCAAAGATAGAGTTTGCGTTCTTTTTTCAAGGCGCGGAGTTTTGGTAGGCCGAATGGCGAAATCCGGAAGCAAAAGTAAAGATTTTCCAAAATCCGAATCCAGCGATCAGCCGTCTCAAACGAGACATCCAAATCCTCGCGCAGATTGTTGACCGAGAGCGGAGACCCCACGCGATCGGGCAGTGTTTGAGCCAGCAATTCGATCTGCCCGACCTCCCGGACTTGCTCGAGAGAAAGCAAATCCTCCCTCACCACACGGCTCAAATGCTCTCTCTGCCAGCGTTTCCAGTGGCGCTCGTTGGCCGCCAGAAAGGGTTCTGGAAATCCGCCGAATTTCAGCAACTGCTCGAGATTCGCCTTTCCTGTGCTCCCACCCAGTTCCGAGAATGAAAACGGATGCAGCCGGTGATAATGATACCGGCCCTGGAGAGAGTCCCCTCCCTTGCGGTAGTGATCCAGACGCGCCGATCCCGTCACCAAAAACTTCCGGCTCGATTTGTTCGTGTCATAGAATCCCTTGACGAGATTTCTCCAGCCTTTGTATTTGTGGATTTCATCTAAAACCACCACCTCGCCACCGCTTGGCAGTCCACCGCCCAGCAACATTTTGCGAGCACTCGGATGGTCCCAGTTCAAATAACACGGATCGGCCTCCGATCCGCTCTCCAAAAACGACAGGGCCAATGTCGTCTTGCCGACTTGTCGCGGACCTCCCACAAAAACCATCTTCTCCCCAAGGTCCGACGCCACATCACTTCTGATCGCGCGATTCATGCGATTATTCTAGAGTCTATCGGAAAAAACTCACGCCTTTTTTTCGATACACCTGAATTTTTGCATGAATCCCATCGGTCTTTGGCCAGATTTGCTGCCGCTCTTCAAGCCGGAGTCGCGAAACATGCAGCTCAGACGGGCCTCATCTTTGATCACCTTTTTTCTGTCTTTTTTGTGTCCTCGGAGGCGAATCCTTCAAAGAATTTTCGGATTATCGAAAAATTTTTCCAACGGAATTCCAGAAGATCCAATTATAAGCGGGCTGGCCTTGGGGTATTTCTTTTTAAAAGCGGCAAGGCCGGAAATTTTGTCGGGGCGGCCGCTTTTGACCTCGATCCCGAAGAGTTGAGGGCCATCGGCGAGGACAAAATCGGCTTCGAGCATGCCATCGCGCCAGTAGTAAAGGCTGGTGGTCGAGGATGTGTATTCTTGGAGCAGAGCGGCGCCGACCGCATTCTCAACGAGCCTTGCCCGCCAAGCATGGTCCGCGTCTTTCCTTGCAAGCGACCTGAGGTTGGAGGTTGTCACAAGGGCATTGTTTTGAATGATAAGCTTCGGACTGCTGGCCCGGCGCCGCACCTCGCCGCCAGAGTAGGCCGAGAGGCCTGTGATCAGAAAAGCTTGGCCCAACAGCTGGAGGTAATGCGATAGTGTCGTTGTATTTCCAGCATCAACCAGCTGCCCGAGCATTTTGTTGAAGGACAAAACTTGGGAGGGATAGTGCGTGGCGAGCCCAAAGAGATGCCGCAGCAAGGCCGGCTTCGCAATGGTTTCCAATTGCAAGATATCCCGCGAAAGGGTGGTGTCGATGAGAGAGTCGCTGATATAGCGCATCCAAAGTTCCGGATCGCCAATGTAGTTTGCCGCTCCCGGGTATCCCCCGAAAACGAGCCATGTTTCCAGATCCCATCCAAAAGAATCGCGCATCTCAGGCCAGCTCCAGTGGCTGCAGCGGTGGAGGAAAAAACGCCCTGCAAGGCTCTCAGATAAACCTTTTTGGAGCAAAAGAGCGGAGGATCCCAGGAGAAGCGGCTGGACTTTTCCTGTCGTGTCGGCATCCCATAGCCGCTTCACCTCTTCACTCCAACCACGGACTTTTTGGATTTCGTCCAGAATTAACCACGCGGGCGTATCGCATTGGGCCGCCAATCCCAGCGAGGCATTCCACTGGGCTTCAATCCACTCCGGCCCAGGCGGCAAGGCTTCGTCCGCACTGGCGTAGTGGCAAGGACATCCACTTCGCGCGGCAGCCTGCCGCGCAGCCGTCGTCTTGCCGACTTGTCGCGGACCAATCACAATCTGAAGCCGACGCGGTGCAATCGAGGCCAAACGAAGAATTTCACCAACGATTTTTCTTTCGAACATATTTAAAATAATAGCACTAAGCGATAATTTGTATTTTTACTCAATGACTGAGTAAAAATACTCATTCTCCGGACTGTGACAAGAAATTTTTTAGACAGGATGATCCGCCTCCGCGCTACGCGACTACGGCGTGACGGAGCAGGATTTGCAGAATTAACCCGAAAACGGATTTTTAGACAGGAGGGCAGGATGGAGAGAATTTAAAGGAAAGGCTTTGGCTTTTGTTTGATATCGCACAAATCATTTCAAACCTATCGCATCATAAACAGATCATCCTCTGTGACGGTATGAAGTCATGCAGCA
>JBIJCR010000172.1:0-3332 GCA_044344595.1 Terrimicrobiaceae bacterium | reverse complement strand
GTTCCGCACCCTGCTGGAGAACATCGAGGAACGTTTCGTGCCATTCATTGCTTTAGGAGGGTTCGCCGGACTGCGGACCATTGAGATTCTCCGCCTGGAGTGGAAGGACGTCTGGTTCGATAAGGGGGTCATTGAGGTTGGTAAGGACAAGGCCAAGACCGCCACACGGCGACTCGCACCCATCATCCCCGCTCTGGAGGCATGGCTGAAGCCTAGAGGCAAGACCGGCCCCATCCTCCCCGGCATCCGTGACGAGTTCCACTTCACCAAGCTCTTTAAAGATGCCACCTCCAAGCTGGTCGATGCCCGGGGCGAACCTTTGGTCACGCTCGTCCACAATGGCCTCCGTCACTCCTTCTGCTCCTACCGCTTGGCCATCACCAAGTCGGCAGCTCAGGTCTCCCTCGAGGCAGGCAACTCCCCCAAGATGCTCTTCGAGAACTACCGCGAACTCGTGACCGAGAAGGCCGCACAGGAATACTTCGGCATCTTCCCTGAGAAGAAGGTCACCAAGGGCAAAGGCAAGGGGGCCGGGAAGACATCTCCGAAAACTTCCACTGCGAAGCATCTCCGCAATGGGGGCACTGGGGTGATTGGGAAAGTGCTCAAGAAAAACGCTAGGGTATGATATGATCAAAGATCACTGGGCATATCAATGAGGCTCGTGTCTTTCATAAATCGTTGGCCTATGCAGTGGATCGGGGGCACATCATATTCAATACCTCTGGGCTTCTACTGGCCAGAGGCAACCTGTCATCCAGCCTTGACATCTTAAATTGTGAGGTTAGGTATAGCATTACATAGTCAGGCATAACATAGTCATCATTCTTGGATTCAAAGAAATTCAAAAAGCTTAACATCTCTTTTTGACAGAAATGGTTATTCCCAGCAATGACATCCATTCCAAGCGCTAAAACTACTGCGTATGTGATTTAAAAGAGTACGACCAAATTTTAACAAGCAGCAAATATCTCTTACTAAAGCAGCGCGACGCCATATAATATAACGATTTTCTCTAAAATATGGTAACTCCATTTTCTGCTATCCCATTTAATCATGCCAAAAACAACTCTATTTGTAGGTTCTTCCTCTGCTGCCAAGTCACAAGCCAAGGCGGTGGTGAAAGCACTTTCATCGGACACGCTAGAGTTCCTGCCTTGGTGGGAAGCGTTTACACCAGGGAAGACGCTGCTAGAAGAATTGGATGAAATTCGTGACAAGGTCGACGGAGCACTTCTACTTTTTACGCCTGAATCAGAAACCGTAATCCGCAAGGACACGAAGTTTATTCCGAATCTCAATGTGCTTTTTGAATTTGGTTATTTCTATGGCCACTTCGGTAAGGAGAAGGTTGCCCTGCTCAAGTATGGCGAATTCTTTTTTCCGTCCGACTTTGGGGGCTACATCTATATTCAAGGGAGTTCGTTCTTTAAGCGAGGTTCAGTAGTACAAGTTGGCACTAAAACTAAAAAAAACTTCAAGAAATGGATTCAGCAACTCTAGCGAGGCCTGACTAAGTGTTTTGCTGTTCGGGATATTTACCGGAATTCGCACAATGCAGACTGTATTATCATTACCGTCATCCGCGCCTGGGCAAGCTCAAGTCTTAGCTGAACTCGATGGGCACCTTGTGATTGTCGGAGCCAATGGCTCCGGTAAGTCACGCCTGGGTATTTGGATCGAGGAGAACAATCAAGCATCCCGAATCGTCCATCGAATCAGCGCTCAGAAAGCATTGACCTTCCCCGAATATTCTTCAGTCCGTAATCCCGATGAAGCGGAGAAGGAACTGCTTTACGGGCGGAGTGATCAGCACGCCAGCGTTGGAAATAAGCGCGCCTCTCGCTGGGGAAATGAACCGACCACCTTCCTTTTGAATGACTACGAGCGGCTCTTAAGCCTACTATTTGCCAAAGACAACGATAGAAATCACCATTATGTAGCACAGGCCCGTCAGAGTGCCTCTTATACCGTCGTTCCTGAATCCCCAATCGATAAAATTACTCGAGTATGGTCTGACATGATGCCTCACCGGATTTTGTCTTTAGAGGGCGGCAAAGTCCTTATCGGAAAAGGAAGCCCGCGCCAGTACAACGGCAGAGAGATGAGTGACGGAGAGCGAGTTGCACTTTACTTGCTTGGTCAATGCGTTTGTGCGCCAGCAGGATCGATAGTTGTCGTAGATGAGCCTGAACTTCACATGCACAGAGCTCTAATGGACAAGTTCTGGAACAAAGTTGAAGAACTATGCTCCGACAAGACCATCGTCTACATAACTCATGATCTCGATTTTGCAGTAACAAGACGGGCATCTAAGCTTATTTGGGTAAAGTCATACGATGGATCTGGATGGACTTGGGATTTCGTCGATCGCAAGTCTGATATGCCAGACGCCTTACATTTGGAGATACTTGGAACGAGAAGACCTATACTTTTCTGTGAAGGAGAGCGTGGTGGACTGGATCATGTTCTTTATCAGCTTGCTTACCCTCACAGACATGTCATTCCCCGAGGTAGTGCAATGAAGGTAGTTGAGGGAACCAAGTCCCTGAATGACAACGCGGGCCTTTATCCCTACGAGGCCGCAGGCTTAGTGGATCGAGACGTTAAGTCACAAGATGAAATAGAAGCGCTGATAAAATATGGTGTTCACATTTTAGATTTTGCGGAAATCGAGAATCTGCTCTGCGCTGAGAGCTTGATTCGCCTGGTAGCTGCACATTTAGCCCACGAACCCAACTTTGTGGTTGGCAAAGTCACTCAAATGGTTCGAGACGCCCTCAAATCGGAATTAGAACTTCAAGCCACTTTACGTGCCGAGAAGCGACTAAGGTACAAGCTTTCTTGCTTCTCGAAATCAGATAACAACGAAACCGGTCTTACTGATGGTCTAAACTCACTTTTTTCTGGCATTCACGTGCCTACAGAATATGCAAAAGCAAAGACTGAACTCTTGGCTGCTCTCGACGGGGGTCTAAACGACATGCTTAAGCTGTATAACCGGAAGTCTCTCTGTGCGAGGATATCGCCGTGTTTTGGGCTTGCAAATGGCGGTTATCAGGATCTACTTCTTAGGCTACTTAATGGTACACAGGCTTATCAGTATCTAGACGCATTAAGAGAGCTTTTACCTTCTCTCTAACCCTAAAACCAAGCCTTTCTATTAAGCTGACTTCATGGGTCAAAATAGATAAAAGCAAACCTGCGCTCACCTCAGAATCTCTGCACGGGTAGCTTTGCGAGTGGCACCCAGGGCCTCCAGCAATTCGTTTTTACGGAACAGCCGATGCTTGCCGAGCTTGTAGCTCGGAAGGAGTCCCATCTTGACATAC
>JBIJCR010000175.1:0-3336 GCA_044344595.1 Terrimicrobiaceae bacterium | reverse complement strand
ATAGCTCGCGGGTGTTCGATAAAATGCAGTGGCAGATGAGAGAGCGCATGAGGCGATGGCTGTGGAAGAAACACGCCAAAACCCAAGCGCATTATGGAGACGCCTACAGCAACGAACGACTCCACGATCACTACGGCTTGGTCAACTTCCCCATGCACACCAAATGGCAAAACTCATGAAGCAAACCGAAGAACGGCACTCCGAGAGCCGGATGCGGGCAATCCGCACGTCCGGTTCGATCAGGGGGAGTCCCCGGCGGTCATTGGCCTTCACGCCTCTAACCCCGTCCGAGACTCCCTACTCTACTTATCTGCGACCACGAGAGATCACGGTGCGCGACGGTCCGACCAGAGCGCTTGTGGGTCCCTATGTGCTCTCCACTTATTCTCTCGAAGTGCTGACGGCTGCCCGCTCCCCGATGAACCGTGCGCCTGTTTGCTTTATTCGCCTTTCGCTTCCCGTTTGCTCATCCAATGTGAGATCATGCCCTCGGGCCAGTTTTGGCCCCAGGTTTCCACGCCGGATTGGGAGGACCAGCGGACCGTGCGGGCTTTGCCATCGCGCACGGCGGTAAAGGTGAACTCGTTGTTGCCGCGCCAAGCCGGAAGGGTGCGGTTTTCCCAACCTTCGACCGGGGGCTCGATCATCTGCACCACGCCGGTGGCGAGATCAACCACTGCCACCACCGAGCTGCCGGACTCAACAATGGCGGCTTTTTTGCCATCCGGGGAGAGGACAAGGTTGCGCAGGTCCATCGGTAGGCTACCGGGAGCACAGGGGATTTCCGTCACCCCGCTGCCATCGGCAGCCACTAGGAATAGTTTGGGTTTGGTGTCACGCGTTGCGGCACCAGCGGCCGGAAGTTGCACCGGCGTGCCAGCAAAAAAGACCCGGCCATCCGGAAGCACGGAGATCGTGGGGGCATTCATCACCGCCCGTGCCAATGGCACTAGGGGGAGGAGTTCCTTGGCCGCCAGAAGTTTCCCTTGCGCGTCCACCACCGTCTGGCGATCAATGTCCGAAAGCGGGCCGTCGCCACCCACCGGACGGACAATAACCAGGGCTGTGCTGTCCGGTGCCCAGGCAAAGGCAAGTTTTTTACCGCTCGTTATGGAGGTCACCTGTCCCCCGGCCAAGGAGAGCACCAGAAGTTCGCGGGTGTCATCTTCGATCCCCTCACGGAAGCAGGCGACCCATTTCCCATCTGGCGAAACCTGCAGCGCGCCGTGTGCGAGCACGCTGGTGGCCAAAACCTCGGGCACGCCGCTGGCTTGGCCGTTGCCCACCTTCTGCCGGCAAATCTCACGGACCTTGATTTTGCCCTCAGGACCCGCGAGGGCATCCAGTATCGGCTGGCCATCGGACAAAGTCTTCAGCATTGTGGTGATGCCAGCCGAATCTTTTTCCCAAGCCAAGCCCACAGCAGGTTCTATGCAGGGAGACATCTTCAGCGGGATCGCGGAAAACGCCGCATCTAATGTCTTTTCCTCCGAGGCCCGGATGGCGGCGTCCGCCGCGCCCGGCAGGATCCTGGCCAAACCTTCGACAGCTTTAGTTTCCTCCTCGGGAATCAGAGTCTGGGCTTCTTTCCAATCGGCCACCGGACGGACCCTCGCGAAGACAAATCCGCTGCTGTCCGGCAGCCAATCGACGCCACCGGGAATGGCCGCGTCCGGTTTGCCCCCGAGGTCGAGGGGCGCCCCCAGCGACCCGCCGGGTTCCGCCAGATGAAGGGCCGAGGCGCCATGAACAACCGATGTCTTGCCATCGGGCGACCACCACACGCGCTCTACGGGATCACATGACACAAGGGCAGTGGACAGAATGGCCAACAGGGAATATCGAATCGTTTTCATTTTTTGTTTATGGGTTGGAGTTCACACGCACGACCCGGAGGTCGCCCCGGCCGGAGATGACTTCGTAGCGGGTCCAGGGCAAGGGAGCAGAGGCCACCACGGGGGCGGCCGAAAGAGTTGGAGGTGGGAGCGGCGCACTCGCCATAGCGGCTACCCGGCGGCCGCCTAACACATATCCACTCCCGGCGGCCAGGGCGGCCAGGAGGAGGGACGCGGCCAATCTCAGCCACCGGGCCGGGAATGGCACCAGCTTGGTGGCGTTCGGTGTTTGGGCGGTGTGCCCGCGTTCGGGAAACCTCCGGATGGTCTCCCCGGCGAGATCCAGGGTTTCAGTGATCCGCCGGGCTTCGTCCCGGGCGGCGGGGTTGTTGGCCAAGTGCGCGTCGAGCAGTTCCGCCACTTCGGGCGGAAGTTCGCCAAGCGAGCGGTCAATCAAAAGGGCTTGGAGAGTATCGGTTTTCATGGCGGTGAATCGGAAGCAAAACGACGGCGGAGTTCGCCGATGGCATGATGAAGACGTGAGCGGACGGTGCCGACAGGAATCCCGAGAGTCTCGGCGGTTTCGGCGTAACTGAGCCCGTGGGCAAAACGCAGATCGAGGATCTCGCGGTCACGATCCGGCAGGGTGGCCAGGATTTCCCGCGCCTGTTGCAGGCGTTCGTCCGGTATCCGGCCCGCCGATTCCGCTTCCAGCGCCTCTTCCATGGAAATGGTTTCCGGTTGGCGGTATTGGCGACGCCAGAATGCCGCGCTCAGATGGCGGGCAATCCCAAAAAGATATCCCCGGGCCGAGCCCTGCAGCTGGCACTCCTTCCTCGCCAACTGGAGGAAAACCTCCTGAACCAAATCCCGGGCCACCTCGTCCGAGCCATGTCGCCGGAAAAAATACCGCGCCAAATCACCCGCGCTTTCGCGGAACAGCTTGTCGAGGTCAGGGTGATGGGTGCTGGGTTCGGCCGGATTCATGGGTGCTCGGCGCAACGGAAGATCACGCCCTCAACCCACACGTTGCCCGAACCAGGCAAAAAGTTCACGGAAAATCAAAATAAAAGGGGCCAGTAAAAGGGGTCAGGAATTAATTATTGACATTAATACTGTCCTCGTCACCCTATTTGTTAACTTTTTCGGCTTTTTTAGAGCTGTTTGATGCTTTGAAATACGAGTACGTCGATAATTACTGATCATTCCCAAAAAGGTTGACTAAAAGAGTCCGTCCATGTAGTTTTTGGGCATGGCAAGAAAATCAAAGAAAATCCTCACAGGTCGCAGGGCGAGGCAACAAGAGCGGCGACTCTTGGCAGCGGATTTATTCGATCAGGGGTTGAGTGCCTACAAAGTCGCTAAAGAACTTAAGGTGAGTCGGCAGGCCGCCAATTCCTGGTGCCGAGCATATGAAAAAGAAGGCAGGGAAGGGCTGATTGCCAAGAAAAAGCCAGGGCCAGATCCCAAGTTCAACTCAACTCACAAGGAACAACTTCGG
>JBIJCR010000158.1:0-3336 GCA_044344595.1 Terrimicrobiaceae bacterium | reverse complement strand
GAGCTCTGCCCTTCGGGCTCGCGCTGCCGCTACCTTGCCTCCGGCATTTATGAACAATTATCATGACTTTTGTCCTACAAGAACACAGAGGATGATCTGTTTATGATGCGATGGGTTTGAAATGATTCGCGCGATATCAAACAAAAGCCAAAGCCTTTTCTGTCAATTCTCTCCATCCTGCCCTCCTGTCTAAAGATCCGTTTTCGGGATGAAACCAGCCTCTTCCGACACCGCTCAAACTTCCTTTTTGCTACCCGATTTGGAAAAACAGCTCGATCCGCGCCGTCTGCTTTACCGTTTGGCAAAGGCCATCGACTGGAAGGGCTTTGAAAAGACCTTTGGTTCTCTTTACTCCACAGAAGGGCGTCCAGCCCTGCTGATTCGGCGCATGGTGGGTCTTCTCATGCTCAAAAGTTTGAGGAACCTCAGTGACGAAGAGGTGGTGGAGTTTTGGAGCGAAAGCGCCTACGCGCAATATTTCTGCGGAGAGAAGGAAATGCGCTGGGGATTGCCATGTATCCGAGCGAGTTGACACATTTTCGCAAACGCATCGGCAAGGACGGAGCAGAGCGGATATTGGCCTCCACGATTGATCTGCACGGCGAGAAGGCCAAAGAAAAAGAGGTCGCCGGCGATGTGATCAACCTGCTTCTGGCCGCAACGGCCTCGAACCTGAGCCTCTGGATGAGGCAGGTTCTTTTTGCGCTTGTTTCAGCAATCCAAAATTGGGCGCGAGAATGTCGGACTTTCCGTATGCCCGTTACGGCATGAGGGTTTTTCAGGGCCGACTAAATATTGATATTGTTAAGATTATGAGGTTTTTTGTAGGATGAGTCATCATATCTCACAGCCCCCGTGTCCACAGCCGCAGGAGTGGACCGAATCGGCGGGAGTTGGTTCGAATTCCTCGGTGGAGTCGATACGGATGGTTTCGATTGTGATTTGTTGGAGCGAGAGTTGGTCCTTGGCTTGGTTGAGGAATCCGAGCGTGAGGGGGTCGGGTTGGTGGCGGGTGCGGAGTTGGACTTCTACCGGCTTGCCGACGAATTGGGGGAATGCCTCGGCCATTTCTCCGTCGAGGATGAAGGAGGCGTAGGCGTTGAGTTTTTCCTGAAGCTGGAGGATGTGCGCTTCATCGCCGGTCCATGGACGGGTCTCATACATGGCCAAGACGAGAGTATCGCGGCGTTTGTCGTGGGCGAATACGTCGAGGACGGCTGGGTGTTCGAGGCCCATCGGACGGCGGGGAGTGGATGTGGTGCTCATTTTGGGAAGTTTGAAGAATAAAGTTTTAAGCAACCCGCAGTCGCTGCGTGCTTCGATGGAAAATAACCACGGAGAGCACGGATTAAAAAAGGAGTTTTGCAGCAGATGGTGATCGGCAGAAAGCAGGAGAGAAACTTTGTTTCAGCTTCTAATAAACCTCCGTGCTCTCCGTGTCCTCTGTGGTTAAATACGACGCTTGTGAGTAACATTATAACACTTGCTGGCTAGGAGGCGGCTTTGGGGAACCACTGGTAGAGCATGAAGTATATGAGGACGCCGGTGACGGAGACATAGAACCAGAGTGGGAATGTCCATCGCGCCCAGGCGCGGTGTTTTTCAAAGTGCCCTTTGATGGCGTGCGTCATGGTCACTAATATGAGGGGGACGATAACGATGGCCAAAATGATGTGGGAAATGAGCATTCCGTAGTAGAGGGGCTTCCAGAAGCCTTCGCCGCCGAAGGGGGTGTGGACACCTTGGACCAAAATTTTGTGAAGGACATAGGTGATGAGGAAGACGCAGGAGACACAGAAAGCACCGACCATGCAGTTCCGGTGGGCGATTTTGCGCTCGGTTTTGATGAAAAGGAAGCCGGCGGCGAGGAGGAGGGTAGAAATGGTATTGAGGACTGCGTTGAGCGCAGGCAGATCGGAAACGCTCATGGGAGCTTGTTTGATCGGTCGAGTTTGCGGCAGGTGTCCGCAATGTAGTAAGTGAGACCGGAGACGATGAGAAGGACCACGACAAGCATACCAACGACACCCCATGAGAGCGCGATACCGGCGGTGACAGTTTGAGGCTCTTCCGGTCCGCTTGTACCGGGTTGTCGGCAACCAACGCATGCGGCGGCGTGAGGCAGACGGGCCAAGAAAAAGAAAACGATCAACGCTGTGAAGTGTTTCATTTTTTTCATTTGTTTTTCGAAAATATCTACGAGCGGTCAGCGGGAGAGGATGGTATTTTTTAACTCCGCGTTCTGCGTTCAATCTTTGTCGCCAGGTTTCGCAGTCGGAGCTTCGCGCATGAGTTCTCCGATGTCCACCATGAGCTTTTGTACGGCTTCGGGATCGAGGCCGTCTTGGTATCCGCGAAGCCAGCCTTCGCGATCAACCAGTACGATGCGGGTTGAGTGGGCGGGGGTGCCATCGGGTTCCTTGGCAATGGGTTGAAGGAGACCGGTGACGACGATTTTTTGAATGGCATCTGGGGTCCCAGTGAGGAATTTCCAGGAGGAGGGATCGGCGCCTAGCTGCTCGCCGAAGGTCCTTAGGATCTCAGGCGTGTCGTATTCCGGATCAACGGTGAAGGACACGAGTTCCACATTGCCCCGCACTTTTTTGAGTTTGGTGTTGAGGTCCTGCATCCGGATCACTGTGATCGGGCAGGGGCCTTTGCAGCGGGTGAAGATGAAATTCGCAGCCCAGATTTTTCCCTTGAGGTCGTCAAGGGTGATCGATTTTCCGGTCTGGTCGGTGAGTTGGAAACCGGGAACCTTGGAGATTTTCTCAAGGTTCGACGGGAGTGCGGGTGGTCTGGTGGATTTGAGGCTCACGTAAGCGAGCCCAATAAGACCCGCCGCCGCGATAAATGCCATCACCCATCCGATGCGCGGTATGCCGGGCCGCGCGGAATTATCAGACATAGTAAAGCAGCGTCAGAACGAATAGCCAAACGACATCCACAAAGTGCCAGTAGAGGGCGACATTGTTCAGAGCGATATGGTGGGACGGGGTGAAGCAGCGGGTAAAGAGTTGGCGGAGGAAGCACCAGACGATGAGCAGAACACCGATCACGACATGGAGGCCGTGGAAGCCGGTGATGAGGAAGAAGCTGGAGCCATATACACCGCCGGTGTTGAACCAGAGGCCCTCGTGGTGGAGATGCCACCACTCGTAGCATTGAACACCAACGAAAAGGGAACCGAGAGCGATTGTGACGAAGAGCCAGCCCAAGCCAGATTTTGCTTTCTGAACAGCGACCTCCGCCATGTGGAATGTACAGCTGCTGGCGATGAGGAATACGGTGTTGATCGAGGTGAGCAGAATCGGAAGCTTGGCGATGTCTTTACTC
>JBIJCR010000157.1:0-3404 GCA_044344595.1 Terrimicrobiaceae bacterium | reverse complement strand
CAGTTTCTCTATGATGCTGTGGATGACCTTGCCCGCTATGGCGCACCTGACAAGGCAGTTTTTATGGATCTTGCGAAAATGCGGGCCGACTATTTTCAAACAATGCTTCAGGGCCGTCTGCCATCGCGCATTCTTCAAGAAAGCGAGTTGCCGCCAAAATCCGCTGAATTTCAAGGCGTTTCCTGGCTACCCCGCATTATTTGTAAAGCCCAGTGCTTTCTCGAGGGCAGCCTTTGCGACGACATCATGTATGGATGCGCAGGAGACCGATCGTTTTTGAAAAAATACAACGCCTCCTTGCCCAGCTTCCTGGCTGTTGTTCGTGATACGCACGGAGATCCCTCTCAGGTCCTGCGTTTTCTTACCGATTCGAGTCGTTAGCCTCACCTATTAAATGATCATAAAATTTTACAGACTATCGACTCCACGCCTTCCTCGAGCTTCCTCAACTTATTCGAGCGCGCAATCGTGCAGGCCTAGGTGGTTCAATGATTCAAATTCAGATTAGAGCAGCATGACTTTTGCGTGTGTTTGCCTCCCCGGCTTTTGGCAGTTTCCAGATGGCGCGCAATTTTCGTTCGATGTCCTCGCGTAGTGTGATGGAATCGAATTTGGCAAATTGGCTTTCAAAGCGAGCGATTTGCGCGGAATCCGTGTCCTTTCAGGCTATCTGACGCTCAAATGGTGTCATCGGCTCATCGTCACGCTCCAGCAATGTTCCCCACTCATGTGTCCTCCGCAGCGGGCTATAGTGTCGGCCTCCAGAAACCCAGAACCCTCCCACATCCCAATTCTCGGTGTGCACCGGAAGCTGCGAACGCAAGAGGCTTTCTGGTCACGTGGAAACGCGTCCCATTCCATAACTAAATCGACTCGATGCCAACAAATGGTCAATTGTCGCTGCGTTGACCTTCAGCGAGCGCTGGCGTAAAGCCAATCCAAGTTTCCCATGACGCTGCTCATCATTTGGCAACCAAAGCATGACCGACGGCTTCATACGCTTTCCTTGCTCTGGCAATCGCCCTTCTTCCTGACAACACCTTCATCGCGTATTTGCGTTCGTAACCGTATAGCGAATAAAATTCGTTCAGCAGTCACCCCCGACTTTCCTTCTCTCGGTTGCAGTATTTTTCTAGCGGTCTTTCCAACAACTCTTGTGAGGCGCAAAAGCCAACAAGCCATTTGCCGCCCTTGCCCCCCGCTAAATCGCCTCGACCACCAACCTCGAGATGATCGGCGTCAGCTAATTTTCTCCAGCAGGTAGTTTTTGAGGTCGGAGATGGCGATGCGTTCCTGGGTCATCGAGTCACGATGGCGCAGGGTGACGGTATCTTTCTTTTCAGGGCCGTTTTCGCCGATGGTGTCGAAGTCAATCGTGACGCAGAAGGGCGTTCCGGCCTCGTCTTGGCGGCGGTAGCGGCGGCCGATGGCGCCGGCTTCGTCGTAGAAGACATTCATGATCGGTCGAAGGTCGGTGGCGATCTCCTTGGCTTTTTCGACAAGCGCGGGCTTGTTTTTCAGCAGCGGGAAGATGCCGCATTTGATTGGGGCCATGCGGGGATGGAAACGCAGGACAGTGCGGGTCTCGGAGTTTCCTTTTTCGTCGGTGACGGTTTCTTCGTCGAAGGCCTCGCAGAGGAGTGCGAGCGTGGTGCGGTCCACGCCGGCGCTTGGCTCCACGACATGCGGGACGAAGCGTTCCTTGGTGGCCTCGTCGAAGTAGTCTAGCGGCTTGCCGGAGTGCTCGATGTGTTTGCCCAGATCGTAGTCGGTGCGGTAGGCGATACCTTCGAGTTCGCTCACGCCGAATGGGAACTCGTATTCGAGGTCGTAGGTCTTCTTCGAGTAGAACGCGCGCTCGCCATCCGGGATGTCATTGATGTGAATTTTCGAGCGGGGAATACCTATGTCCTCGTAGAATTTGAGCCGTTGCTCGAGCCAGTAGTCGGTGAGCTGCATTCCATCCTCTGGACGGCAGAAATACTCGATTTCCATCTGCTCGAATTCTCGGGAGCGGAAGATGTAGTTGCGCGGATTGATTTCGTTGCGAAAGGCTTTTCCGATCTGCGCGATACCGAAGGGCAGCTTCTGCCGTGAAGTGTCGAGCACATTGCGAAAATTCACAAAGATCGCCTGAGCGGTCTCCGGACGCAGATACACGAGGTTGTCCTCGCTCTCGAGCGGGCCGGCATGGGATTTGAACATGAGATTGAAATCGCGCGCTTCCGTGAGGTCGCGGCTTCCGCATTGCGGGCAGTATTTTTTTCCGTCCTTTTCTGGCAGCTGATCGGCGCGATTGCGGGAATTGCACACCCTACAGTCCACCATCGGATCGCTAAATGTGTCTTCGTGCCCCGAGGCTTTCCAGACCGCGCGGTTCATGATGATCGACCCGTCCATTCCCTCCATGTCATCGCGCTCGCGCACATTGCGCCGCCACCAGAAGTCCTTGAGGTTTTTCTTTAATTCCACGCCGAGCGGGCCGTAATCCCAGAAGCCATTCAAGCCGCCGTAGATTTCGGAGGATTGGAAAATGAATCCGCGTCGCTTGCAGAGGCTGACGATTTTTTCCATTCGGGTGGAAGAAGCATCTTTGGACATAAATGCGGAATGAAACCCCAGTCGCGCCGTGGCGTCAACGCGGCAGTCGTGCTTTGTCGGCGACGGTTCAAAAGTGGAAAATAGAGACGGTTCAAAAGTGAAGTGGGATAATTTACATGGAAGAATGAGCGATGATGTTGGGCCATATAAGATTGGGATGTTCTTCAAGAACCCGGAGTTTGATTGTGGGTGGTAAAGAACGGTAACGCTCTTTTTGAGGGTTGGTGCTATTTTTAGGTTCAGCCTTCGAATTCAATCGAGTGATCTGGAGCGACTTCTCTAGTTGTTCGCAGGCAGAGATGGAGATCAAGGAGCGGTTTGGTTGGAGATGGGCGTATGGCTGAATGGTGTCGGGATTGTTCGAAGAGGTTGTTGGGGACTTCGCCAGTGGAAGAGTTTCTGGTGGAGATTTGGCGTTTGATTTCCATTTGGAGGATTTCGTTGGCGCGTTCGCAGGAGACGACCTTGGCATGAGCAAGAAGTGTGACGAGGCGTTTCTGAATGGTGCCGAATCGCCGTTCGATTTGCCTTTGGCTTGCGGAGAAGGAGCAATGAGGTGTGCTACACCAATGGCTCTCAATGCGCGCTGGAACTCGCTGCGCGGGTTGAGGTGGTCGTGTGAGGAGCTTGGACCGAAGAGACTCAGGCGTCGGTGTAGATGGCTTGTGGGATGCCGCAGCGCGCAAAGGCTTCGCAGAAGTGGAGAAAGCGGGCCAAGTAGTGTCTCTGGGGAGGAATCGTCCGGTGATGTTGAGCCCAGAGTGGTCGTCGAGAGTGAGCAGGAGAGTTTGTTTTGCGGGAAC
>JBIJCR010000156.1:0-3406 GCA_044344595.1 Terrimicrobiaceae bacterium | reverse complement strand
GTCTGAGCAGATCACCTGTCCGGAAAGCTTGGCCCCGGTGCCCGCCTCGTAAAATTCCACCTCGGCAATTTGCCCAAAAGACTTGTCGGCCTGCACGAGCCGCACGAAGCGGAAGGATGCGGTATTGCTGATGGTCAGCTCGCTCCAGGTGCCTGCGGTTGGCGCTGTGGCAAGGGTCGCCAGGTACTGCGGGTTGAGCCTGCTGCCGGTGAGTGTCTGGTAGGCCACGCTGAAAAACCGCCCGCTCGGTTCGGTGATCTTGGTGACTTGGCGACTGGCATTGTATTCCAAGCGATAAGAGTTCCCCACCGCATCGCGCATTTCCTCCATGAGGTAAAAGGGCGCGCTCGTCGTGCCCCGCTTTTTGAAGACGTATTGCGTGCCGTCTCTCTGATCCAGACGGAAGCCGTCGCCATCCACCACCAGATTGTCGGTGAGCGAGGTCTCAGGCGACCAGTTGCCAGCGGTTCTCTCCACAAAGTGGAATTGCGCGCCATCCGGGTAAATGAGCGTCATACGCCGACGGCCTTGGGGATCGTTCGATATCGCCGAGAAGTCCCACTGGAAGGAATGGCGCCAGTAGTGTGCCAAGCCGAAGAGGCTCCCGCCTGCGACCGCACGCGAATTGCTGTGACGGCTCCAAGTCATGCCCAACTGACCGGGGGAGCCCCAGATTTCCAGATCGTCCACCCGCTTGAATTCGTTGCCAGTGTATGGCAGGACTGGATCTCCCTTTTCCGGATCAGGCACGGGCGACGGACCGGGCTCGGGCTTGGTTTGAGACTCCGAGTTTTTGTTGTTTGATGACTTGTCGGGTGTCCCGTCGCCACCAGCACCGCCTGCATTTCCATTTCCGCATTGCGCAAAGACAGCGCCCTGGCAAAGGAGCACAGTGAGAAGAATCGGTAACAATTTCATGAATGTAGTTGGTTGGGTTGAGTGGGTTTATTTGGGTTTTGGAATTTTTTCAGTACTCGGACGAAGGTGCGGCCGCCGTGCTCGGCTCCGGACCGCCCCAAAACTCGAGGCGTTTCTCATCGAAGCCGTTTCGCAGGGTGACGCGATAGATGCCCCCCTCGCGCGTGCTGGTGAAGGCGAAGCGGAGTGCTCCCACCTCATCGAGCCGCATCTGCGCGACAGGCGGCCCGCCGTTGATCGAGCCGCCATCCTCGGCCTGCACGGTCACGAGGTCGCCAGCAGAGCCGCCGGGATAGCTCACTGCGACTTGGACGGTTTCTTCGAGCGCGATTGGCACGCGGGGAAAAAGGCCCAAGGCATTGGGCGCACCGTTGACAACGCGCGTCCCTGCTTGAATTCGTGCAGATACGCGCTGCCCGCCCGGCTCCGAGGTGAGGGAGGCGGTCGGCGAAGCACCGGAAAAATCTTGAGCGGAAGAACCCGCCTCGGAAGAGAGCGAGGCAGCTTCCGTGGAACGCGCACCTCCTGCCAATACTGGATCGGGCTCCGGTGAACCGGAAAAAGTCGAATTGACTTGACGGGGCGAATCTACAGCAAACTCAGAATCCGCTGTTCGCTGTTCGCTGTTCGCTGTTGCAAAACAGCAAGGATCGTTATGCCAAGAGCGGCAGAAGCAATCGCGATCAGTGGATTTTTTCGAAACACGGGTGGGTGAACTAACAGAAACGGGCGACCTTGCAAGCTATGTTTAGATTTATTTTTGCACACCGAATCCTGAGCTAAGCCTCGAAAAAAAAGAGACATAGGGACGCAATCGCAGCGGCAAAGCAATGAGAGACACCCAAGCGCAGACATTGTACCACCACGGTTGGCGGAATTCGAAGTTGACGCCGACTTGGTCAGTCGTTTGAACGGCCGAGAAAGCCAGCATAGCACGGTGGACCTCGCGCTGCTCAGCGCCTTCGCTCGCGGTTCAATCGGAATGCCATTCCTAGTTATACCAATGGCTATTAGGTTTTGAATTTTAGCGAGCTGTTTTTATTCGTAGCGGCGCTACCCCAGCGTGAGTCAAAAAGCATTTAGCTTTTGGTATTAAAGGTCGGCTAAACAAATTTGCTTGTCGGCTCCAACTCTACCCTCTGATATGAGCCGCCCTCGCTCCTCGGCACTCGGACGAATGCCTTGCCTTCATCAAGCACTTTGCCCTCGGATGCGGCACGTGCGGATGCAGAACTGAGGCGATTTCCCCATTTCTTCCTCACCCCACAATCCGCGACTCGACCTGTTTCATGGTTTCGCGCAGGGCGGCGTAGCCGAAGTGGCCTTGGGGGACTTGGAGGAGGCTGGAGCCGGGCCAGCGGGATTGGAGGAGAGTGAGGTCTGCGAGGGGTGAAATGCGATCGTGGAGGCCGCCGGTGAGGAGGATGGATGAGGGGTCGCAAAGCGGAACCCCGTGGAGCGGGGAGACGAGGTGGTCGAAGCGGGCGGTGTTGCCGCGCGAGTGACCACGGCTGCGGAGTTCGCGCCGCATCACGGCCGAGCCGGGGCTTTCCCAGACGGCCTTGTCCATGTTCACGATCGGTTGCACCAAGGCGACGAATCGGAAGTCCGCTTCGAGAAAGGAGAGAAGCGCACCAGTCCAACCGCCGTAGCTCGTGCCGACGATGGCGAACTCGCGTGAACCGCGTGTGCGGAGCAGCGCCATGAGTTGGCGGAGTTCGATCACGCCCTGCCGGATGCCTTCGGCATTTCGAACGAGGTCGGCCGTGATGGCCAACTCGCCGTTCCAAGTACGGCGCGGCGTGCGCGAGTAGTGATAGGGCAGGTGGGGGAAGGCAACGCTCCAGCCGTTGCCGTTGAACCATGCCGCAAGCCGACGGTAGCCGATATCGCTCGCGCTCATGAGAGCGTGGAGCAGCAGGACGGTTGGAGCATTTTTATTGCGGGCTGGAAAAAACCGCACGCGCACCCGGTCGTTTTCAGGGTGTCCGGTTGTTCGTGGCGAATCCCACTCGATCCAGCCATTTTTCAGGCTCGGACGCCGGGCCGGCGGCATGCGGTAATACTGTTCGCGGCTTTGTCCACCGCACTCGGCCAGATACCGCTCCAGATTGGCGACCGAGCAGGCATCCGCCCTGCGCCGCCATTGTATGGCGTGCATCATGTTACACATCGTGCCATCGACGAGCCAGGAAAGGGGACGGTTTAGAAGGGCCTTCATGGTTCGCGCATGCGCTCCTGCGGCGAGTGCGGCAGGTCATGGGCTGTGAGTTGGCATTTCGTGACAAGGTCATCCTTGAGGCGGATGAGCGCGGCGGCGACATCGTCTCGGAGTTTTTTCCGTCCGCCATCCGGGCTTGGAAAAACCGGCCCTCCCATCGCGATGTAAACCTTGGCCCTCCGCCATGGGAGCCAATTGCGGCGGTTGTAGAGGCGCTCGCTGCCGAGGATCACGACCGGCACAACCGGACAGCCCGCCTTGGCCGCG
>JBIJCR010000008.1:0-38384 GCA_044344595.1 Terrimicrobiaceae bacterium | reverse complement strand
ATGCCCAAGGCTTTTTTTAAAATCTCCCTCTGCCGACGTAGATAGTCGTTTTCCTGCCGCAAGCGCCTGAGTTCGCGCTGTAGGGAACTCTCTGCTTCCAAAGTGCCAACTTGCGTTTGATCATTTCCGGCCTTCGACTGCTTGATCCAGCTTTTCAATGACCAGTGAGAGATGCCCAAATCCCGAGCCACCTCTTTGACTTCCTTGCCACTCTCCACGAGTGCCACGGCGTTTTCCTTAAATTCGCGGTCGTAGCGCCGCGCATACCTGCTTTGTGTTTTTTCCATTTCGGGTCTCTTTCTTTAGTGAGCCCCTCACGGTTTTTCGAGGTAGGATCACAACCCAAAAAAGCCCCTCCACGCGTTTTCGAGGAAAGATCACCCCGCTTGCAAGGATGTCGCCACCCGCGAGGTCTGGTATTACGACTACCGCACAAATATTCACCGCACGCTCAAGCGAAAGCCGCTACGCTTCGAGGACCTCGCGGATTTCATCTCCTGCTACAACCCCGGCAACCGCCATCAGCGCACAGAAACCTGGCATCCCGACAAAAATCCCGAGGGCCGCTGGCGCAAGTTCAGCCACTCCGAGTTGGTCGCCCGCGACAAAACCAGTCTCGACCTTTTCTGGCTTAAGGACGAAAGCCTCACCGACCTCGACAACCTGCCGGAACCCGCCGACCTCGCGGAAGAGATCATCGGAAACATCGAAGCCGGTCTCTCCAGCTTCCGGACTGTAGCTCGGGCCCTTGAAAGATAGGCGGAATAGTGAAAACTTCAGGCGAGAAAGCGCGTGTAGCCTGATCTCATGCGGGTTTGCAAGGCGGGGAGGGGAGTGGGTTGGCTGGGACTCGAGCCCGGAATCAACGTCCGGATTGGTGTTGCGCCCGCTACATCCGAGGAAAGATTCTTAAGATTTCCTCGGCGGTTCGTTGAAATGCCATGTTTCAATTCACGACATTCTTGACAGTGATGGGCGATGTGAAACATTTCTGTGAAACAATGAAAACTGCAAGTGTTCGAGAACTTCGTCAAAATTTCCCTGCCGTCATCCGTTGGATCGAGGAGGGTGAGAATGTGGCAATCACCATGCGCCGCAGGATCGTCGCCCGCCTCATTCCAGAGCGCGCTCCGATCACCCGCAACGCGCCTGCGCCCGACTTTGATTCGATTTCCAAGAGGATTTTCGGAGTTAAAAAATTCCGTGGCAACCTCGTCGATCTGGAACGGGAGGGTTACGAGTCTTGACCTACGCCGACTCTGGATTCGTCGTCTCTCTCTATCTCACCACGGAGGGAACCTCGGCCCAGGCCAGGAAAGAGGTCAAGCGCGCCTCGAAGCCCATTCTTCTTTCTCCATTGAGCCTTTTGGAAATTCGGAATGCGCTAAATTTCGGAATCAATCGAGGAGAGATTGCCAGTGACCAGCGCGATGCCGTCCTCTCCGAAATCGACGAGCAGATCTCGAAAGGTTTTTTCCGGTTGGTCGATGCCAGCCAATCCAGCATCTATGCCAAGGCGCAGGAACTTTCCAACAAGCACACTCCGGCAGTTGCCACCCGGAGCCTCGATCTCATGCACCTTGCTGCCGCCCTGCTATCTGGGGCGCGCACATTTTTGACCTTCGACAAGCGGCAAGCAAAAGCCGCTACCGCAGAGGGATTGCTTGTGAAGCCCTGATTTTAGCGTTGGCTAAATCTCGAGGCAGAATTACCCGCCGGAGACGCAATCGAAATGGAAGTGTTTTCGAAATGGAGCAACCGAAGGTTGGCCCTAAGGGCACTCAAGCGAGGGGGGAAGTTTCTTCTGTAATTTCGCTCTTCACGATTTGAGTGCCTAATCCGGGGCCGACGAAGTGAAGGCGAGCGCAGAACGAGGGTAGTCTGCCCCGGATGGGGCTTGCGCAAAGTTCGCTGGGAATTGGCAGTTTTTGGGGGAGTGGGTTGGGAGGGACTCGAACCCTCAACCAACGCCTTAAAAGGGCGCTGCTCTACCATTGAGCTACCAACCCGGTGGAGGTGGGGAATATTAGTTGTAGATTGGCGCGTTGCAATCCAGAAAATAAGAAAAAAATCGGGATGCGATTTTTCCGCTGCGTGGATTTCAAAATCCTTGAACGCTTCGTGCGGGGAGTCCATGTTCCCAGTCTGCCTTGAAATCATCTACTGCCCACTTGCACAAGCCAACTCACGAATGTGGAGTCTTCGCGGTCTTCAACCATCCGGATGCCTCTATGCTCACCTACTACGGTCTCTTCGCCCTCCAGCATCGAGGGCAGGAAAGCGCCGGCATTGTTTCCGCAGAACCGGGAGCTTCTGCTTTCAATAGCCACAAGGGCATGGGTCTCGTCTCCCAAGTTTTTCAGTCGCGTGATCTAGAGAAGCTTAAGGGCAGCCGCGCCATCGGGCATGTGCGCTATTCCACGACGGGCTCCAGCAATCTCAAAAACGCCCAGCCTTTTGTGGTGGACACAGCTCGCGGTCGTCTTGCGGTCGCACACAATGGAAACCTCGTGAACGCCGCTGCCCTGAGGGCCGAACTCGAGGAGCGTGGATCAATTTTTCAAACGACGGTGGATAGCGAGATCGTCCTACATCTCCTTGCCCAGCCTACATCAAACGGCGGTGGCATATCCTCCCTGCGCCGCCTTGAGGGAGCCTTTTCGATTGTTCTCATGGGCGAGCGAGAGATCATCGGCTTCCGCGATCCTCACGGTTTCCGTCCTCTCTGCTTGGGAAAACTCGATGGAGCCTATGTGCTGGCATCCGAGAGTTGCGCGTTTGATTTAATCCATGCGGAATTCATCCGCGACGTGGAACCCGGCGAGGTCTTGATCATCGATGAAAATGGCCTTCGCAGCGAGTGGCCGTTTCCCAAGCACCGGACTTCCTTTTGTATTTTCGAGCATGTTTATTTTGCCCGCCCCGACAGCAATATCGGCGGAACAAATGTCAGTATGGCCCGCGTGAACATGGGGCGCGAGTTGGCCAGGTTGCATCCAGTAGAGGCAGATCTGGTGGTGCCAGTGCCGGACTCTGGTATCTTTGCCGCATTGGGTTTCTCCGAGGAGACCGGTATTCCCTATTATCCCGCCTTTGTCCGAAACCACTATATCGGCCGCACCTTTATTCAGCCCACGCAAATGATCCGCGATTTCAATGTGCGGGTTAAACTCAATTTGATTCGCTCAGCGGTAGAAGGGAAGCGTGTGGTTGTAGTCGATGACTCCATTGTTCGCGGCACAACCGCCCGCTCCCGTGTGGTAAATCTCCGCGAGAATGGCGCCAAGGAAGTGCACATGCGGATTAGTTGCCCGCCGCACAAGCACGCCTGCTACTACGGCATTGATTTTCCAGACCCTGAGAAACTTCTCGCGAACCAGTGCACGGCTGAGGAAATACGAAAATATCTCGGTGCTGATTCCATAGGCTACCTCGATGTCGATGGCATGGTTCGCTCCACTGGACAACCGGCGAATAACTTTTGTATGGCCTGCTTCAATGGCGACTACCCAGTCGCCTTCGATGACAAATTCGACAAACTCATTATGGAAAAACGGGCCGTTAAAGCCCGTCTTCTCGAACCACCCTCCGAACGACTCCTTTGAAAACTCCACGCAAACAAAAAGCCTATGCCGCCGCCGGGGTCGATGTGGATCTCGGCAACACGGTCAAAAAAGAAATTCACGCCCTTGTCAGTGCTACTCATGGTCCTGAGGTTCTTGGAAAAATCGGAGGATTCGGAGGTCTTTTCCGTCCCGATTTCCGTGGAATGAAAGACCCTGTCCTCGTCTCCAGTGTGGATGGCGTCGGCACAAAACTCAAAATCGCCTTTGCCACCAACCGCCATGACACCATCGGGCAGGATCTGGTGAATCATTGCATCAACGACATTGCTGTTATCGGTGCGCGTCCGCTCTTCTTCCTCGATTACATAGGCGGTGAAAAGCTCGACCCCGTGGTGTTCCGCCAGATTCTCAAAGGCTTTGCGAAGGCGTGTAAAGCCAGCGGATGCGCCCTCATCGGCGGCGAGACAGCTCAGATGCCCGGTATGTATCAAAGCGGGGAATACGATGTCGCCGGTACGATTGTCGGTGTGGTAGACAGGCCAAAAATGCTCGACGGCTCGAAAATCAAAGTCGGCGATGTGATTATCGGCTTAAAGGGTAATGGTCTCCATACAAACGGTTACTCGCTCGCCCGCAAGGTGCTTCTGGAACAGATGCGCCTTCCATTAGACAAACCAGCACCCGGTATGAGCGTGCCACTTGGCAAAGAACTCTTGAAGGTTCATCCAAACTACCAGCCGCTCATGGCATCCTTGCCGCAAGGCATCTTACACGGCGCCGCGCACATCACCGGTGGGGGCTTGCTGGACAACCTTCCACGCGTGCTTCCAAACGGATGCCGGGCTGCGATTGACAAGGGATCTTGGAAGATTCCAACCATTTTTAATATCATTCAAGGCGCGGCGGATATTCCAGACGACGAGATGTTCCAAGTTTTCAATATGGGCATCGGGATGACACTGGTGGTTCCTGCGAAGTCTGCCGAAAAAGCCCTGAAACTCACCAAGGGCACTCTAATTGGCAAGGTCACTGAGGGGCCTCGTGACGTGGTGATTTCATAAGTTATTTTCAATTCATCTCCTTTACTATGCATTGGCTTCATAGTTCTAAGTTAGGGTAGGAGGAGTATTGCCGAGTAGACTGATTCTTAATTTTATCAAGGATCTACAGCCTCTCAAAAAGAGAGTTTCAGTTTCGCTCACAATGGCTTAGACTGGTTGATCTTTACGTAGCAGAGTCACCTTCGAGTTACACCGGAATAGCCCTGTGTTGGTGGCCCAATCCTCAATGTTTTCGTGTCAGTAATCGGTGGAACTTGAGGGCTGACGGTTCTAGGTCGAAGCGGCACTCATTTTTTAAGTTGATAGATTGGAGAGGGGATGGAGAGGTTGTCAGGGCGGGAGTAGGCCATTTGGGCTACTGTGATGTGGCGGGTGGCAAAGGCGGCCTCGCAGTATCGCAGGTAATAGCGCCATTTGCGGATGAAAATTTCGTCGAAGCCCAAGGCTCGAACTTCGGGAAGCTTCGACTCGAAGGTTTCTGCCCAGCGCTGGAGGGTGAGAGCATAGTGGGGGGCCATGTCTTCGTACTCGAAGAGATTCAGGTCGCCACAGGATGTCATCGCACGCGAGATGCGGGCGTTGCACATGAGAAGTGAGCCGGGGAAGATGTGCTTTTGGATGAAATCCACACCGTCGCGGAGGATCGGATATTGATTGTCTGGGCAGAGGATTGCTTGAAGGCCAAGTAGTCCCTGGGGCTGCAGGAGTTCATCGATTTTGGCGAAATAGCCATCCACATAGCGGTCGCCGACAGCTTCGAGCATCTCGATGGAGGCTATTTTATCAAAGCGGCCACGGAGATCGCGGTAGTCACAAAGCAAGAGTTGGATGCGGTCGCCGAGTCCCGCTTTTTGAATTCGGCGGGATGCTTCGTCGTATTGCTGTTGGGAGATCGTTACTGTGGTGATTTTGCAAGCGTAGTTTTTAGCTGCATACATACTGAAACCACCCCAGCCGCTTCCTATTTCCAAGACGTTATCGGAGGGGAGTAGGCGGAGGCGTTTGCAAAGTTTGTCGTATTTACGCCATTGTGCGGTTTCGAGAGGCTCGTCGGCCGCTTCAAAATACGCGCTCGAATAAGTCATCGAGTCATCGAGCCAGAGTTGAAAGAATTCGTTACTGAGATCGTAATGCTCTCTGATATTCTTCCGGCTCATGGTGCGGCTGTTCTGCCGGCGCATGTGAAAGGCGCGGTTGACGGCATTCAGGAGATCGAAGACGCCGGTTCTACGCGATTGGCGTGTTTGCAGGGCCTGTGTGTTGTCGGCGTTTAGGATGAACCATGCGATGACCTTGGTGAGGTCATCGGTCGTCCATTCGCCAGCCATGTAGGCTTCGGAAAAACCGATCGGGCCGTTCAGGACACACCTCTTGAAGAAATTCTCATTTCTCACCTCGATGCGTGCCTGAATGCCCGCACCGAGTCCGCCGTAGATGCCTTTGACACCATCCGGGAGGATGACCTCAAGATGGCCGAGTTTCAGTTTGGCGAAGCTATTGAGAACGAGTCGACGGAAAAACATTTCAGCAGTTGACCATGACGTTGCGCAGAGGCTTAGGCAAGTTTCGCTGCACCAAAGAGACCGCGTTTTTTTATGACATACCTCGCTGCCTCGGGGACCATGCTTTCCCAATGAGAATCTCCGGTGGCGATCATGTCCAGAACCTTGATCGAGTGTATTTGGAGGTAATCGGGGCGATAATCCTCAATGGGGCGTATGAGGTGATTGACGCGGAGGTGTTCGTAAAGGTTCTCCATGCCAGGAGGGGTGCGGAAGTTTCCACAGGTCACGAGTTCGCCACTTGGCGAGATGAAGGGATAGACGTAGAGCCGGACATTGCGTTTGAAGAGGCGTCCGAGGGCCTCCAGGATACCGCCTTCCAGGTCGTTATAGTGTTCGGGATTAAAAATCTGATTCAGGCCGGGGATACCCATGGGAAGACCGATTGGGCCTTCGCTGTAGCGGGTGAGGTAGTTCACCAGTTTATAGTATTCGCCGTAGTCGGAGATAAGTACGGTGCGTCCGAGGGCTCCGAGGAGGTCCACGCGATCAAGGAAATCCTGAAGATCTAGGGGGCCGTGGGAGAGGAGATTTTTCATGGTGATTTCCATGAGGATGGCCGGTTCTGCGTCTGTTACGCCGCGCTCCTGCTCGAAGAGTCGCTTCGCGCCGTCGAGCATATCGTTCGTTACATGAGTAACTGGCCGGAAGCTGCCACGCTCCACGAGTATTGGCTTTTTGTAAAAAGCATCCGAGGCCTGAACGACCTCGCCGTCCGGACGGAATAATGTTGAACATGTGAGCTTTTGTACAACAAGTTCGAGACTCATAATGCGGTTGTCCACACCTGCAAATGCAGGGCCGGAGAAGCGAATCATATCCACTTCTATACGGCCTGGTTTGAGGTCATCAAGGAGCGAACCAATGAGTGCGCGGGGATTCTGGTGGTTAAATGCCGCCCCGTGGATGAGGTTCACACCGGTAATGCCGAGGGCTTCTTGTTGGAGAAGATTCTCGGCGTCCAGCATGCGAACATGAAGGATGATGTCGCTGAATTTTGCTCTGGGGGCGTGTTGAAAACGAAGGCCCATCCAGCCATGGGATTCATCGTGGCGGCGGAAACTTCGCGCCGCGACGGTATCTGCAAAAACAAAGAATCTCCGGTTATCTCCAGACGTAGGCCCCAAGCGCTCGATGAGTAGCTTTTGCTCGTGTTCCAGCATGGTCTCCAAGCGCTCGCGGCTCACATAGCGGCGCGAGGAACCATAGATTGCGTCGCTGAAGGTCATGTCGTAGGCGGACATCGTTTTCGCAACCGTTCCAGCCGCGCCGCCTGCGGAGAAGAAGTGCCGAGCAACCTCTTGGCCGGCTCCGATTTCAGCGAATGTACCGTAGAATCCGTTGTCCAAATTCACCCGCAGCGCCTTGCCTTGGGTCCCGCGTTCGGCGTCCGTTATTGACATGAGACCTACCCTACACAGATCGGTAGGGGTAAGGACAAAAACTTTTTAGTGAAAAAGAAAATGCCCTGCGAGGGGACTTCAATTTTCGATGAGGCTGTTCTTGCAGAGTTCGGCGTAGAGGCCGCCGCGTGTGAGCAGTTCTGTGTGGCGACCGCGTTCAGTGATGCATCCACGTTCAAGCACGAGGATTTGGTCGGCGTGGCGAACGGTGGAAAGGCGGTGGGCTATGACGAAACTGGTGCGGTTTTCCATGAGGTGGTCGAGGGCCTCTTGTATGAGACGCTCGGTAGCCGTGTCCACGCTGGCTGTGGCTTCGTCCAGGATGAGAATGGGAGGATTTTTTAGGAGGGCGCGGGCGATGGAGAGGCGTTGCTTCTCTCCGACGCTGAGTTTGACCCCGCGTTCTCCAAGTTGCGTGTGAAGGCCCTCGGGAAGTCGCTTGATAAAATCGGCGGCGTTGGCTGCGCGGAGGACTTCCCAGATTTCCTCCTCGGTGGCATCAGGTTTTCCAATTCGGAGATTTTCGGCCGTGGTCCCGTTGAACATAAAACTCTCTTGAGTCACCACGGCGATGCTGTCGCGCAGGTGGGATTTTGGAATGTTGCGCAGGGGCGTGCCGTCGATGGTGATCTCGCCACTGGTGAATTCGTAAAAACGCACAAGCAGATTCACGATGGTGGACTTGCCGGCCCCCGTTGGGCCGACGAGTGCAATCATCTCGCCTGATTTAGCTTCCAAGTTTATGCCGTGGAGGACGGGCATCTTGGGATCATAGGAAAACGAGACATTCCGGTAAACGACATGGCCCTTCACGCGGGAGGTCGCTTCGTTTGCGCCCTCATCGGATTCTGTTTCGGAGTCCATGATTTCGAACACTCGATCCCCGGCGGCACGGCCTGACTGGAAAATCTGGTTCAGCTGGTGGAGGCGTCCTACGGGCTCGTAGAGATAGCGGGTGAGGACAAAAAATGCGACGAGTGCGCCGATATCCATCTTGCCTGAGATGACTTGAGATGTTCCGAAGGCGGCGACGAGGAGCAGTCCGCAGGATGATATGAATTCCATGCCAGGTTGGTAGAGCGCCCAGGCTTTCATAACGGTGAGGGTGGATTTGCGCACAACGTTGCTCGCCTCATCGAACCGCGCATGTTCGCGTGTCTCGCTGGTGTAGGTTTTGATCTGCCGGATCCCGGCGATATTATCGTGCAGCAGGGAATTCAGGGCTGAGACGGCTTTGCGCTGCTTGCGGTAGCGGGAACGCGCTGTGAGCGTGTAGGCGAGGGCGCCGGCAGCAAGGAATGGAATTGGAACGAGAACGGCTGCGGTGAGTGAAGGACTGTAGGCCAGCATGACGCCGCTGACGATGAGGATTTGAAGGATGGCCACTGTGCCTTGTTCGATGCCGTCTATGAGGACCCGCTCGACGTTCGTCACATCCTCGACAAGGCGCGTCATAATGTCACCCGTCGACCTGTTGTCGAACCAGGTGAGCGGGAGGCGCTGGATGTGTGCGTAGAGTTCGCTGCGGAGGTCGAAGATGACGCGCTGCTCGAAGTGATTGTTGAAAATAATGCGAAGGGCGTTGAGACCGTTCTGAGCAAGGAATGCCGCGAGGCTGAGGCAGACGAGTGGCAGCAGGAGCTCAGGTCGGTTTTTGCCGATGACTTGATCGACGATTTGTTGAGTGATCGCCGGGAAGACAATCACCATGAGAGTCCCTACTACCGCGCAGAAGAGCGTGGCGAAAGCGAGGAACGGGTAGCGCCTGACATAGGGTAGAACCCTGATAAAAACCTGCATGATATTTTGAATCCGCCTTAGTGTGTGAGCAGGGGGAGAATGACCTCTAGCGATTCTGTGTAGAGGGTATGACGCCCAGCCCGGCTTAGCTCTGCCAGCAGGGTATCTTCCAGTCGTCCGCGCGGAGCGGGGAGAATTTGGCGAATCTCAGGGATGCCGGGAGTTTGTATTGTGGACTCGAAAAAGTCGGATCCCACGGCGAGCTTGAGCTCGAATCGAGCGTCCGGAGATTTGATTGAAATCAGGGAGAGGTTGGGGCCGGGGATTTCGTCGATGTGGAAAGGAATGACACGGTCGTTTGCAGCAATGAAGGTTTCATTTTCGGCGTCCAAACGCCACTTCAGACGCCCCGCGAGCCATCCCAGTAGGAGGAGTGCAGAGATGCGGAAACCCGGTGCGCAGCGGAGGGAAAGAGATTCCACGCTGCTGAGGTGGGGAAATGCGGAGGCATTGTCAAACTGGCTTGCCAGAGCAAAACGCCAAGCGTGAAGGCGTGTCCAATTCAGGTCGCACAGCACGGCTGCGCTTTTCCCTGGCGAGGAGATGTGGCGGATGATCGAAAATTGATGATGCGGATTGCGCCAAGAACTGCTGTCAAAGATGAGGCGGTCCACCCAGGCCCAGAGCTTTTCATCGAGGGGCTCGGGGAAGTCGGCCTTCCACCAGAGGCAGAGCGGGAGATCGGAATCTAGATGCGAGAAGACGATATTCGGGAGTGCATTGGCCGCGTCGCCGTCCAATCGGAATGTGATTTGTTCGGAGCAAATCTGGCGAGTGTCCTTGCCAAGAAGGTGGCAATGGGCACTGATCCAGGCGCTCGCTTGCGAAGTTGGAGCTGAGGGCGTGCCCAGAATAAGGATTGCCCGACAGGGGTGGCGGCCGGCCACGGAGGCCAGCACTTCGTTATCTTCGGCAAGGCCGGCTTCGTTTTCTGTGTAAACGACGAGGTTGATCAGCGAGGCGCGGGTCTTGGTATCTCCACTTGATTCCCAGAGCTTGCCGAGTTCCTTGTCGATTTTACCAATTTCGACAGGAATGCCTGATTCTATAGATGCGCTGGTGCTCACAGGCGTCTCCATGCGCCCTCATGGCGTTTGATGAGTTCGTCGGCCTCAGCGGGCCCCCAAGAACCGGAGGAGTAAAGTGCGAGGTCGTCTGTGCGCGTGGTCCATGCCTCATGGATGGCATCGACAAATTTCCAAGCCTGCTCGACCTCATCGCGGCGGGCGAAGAGCGTGGCATCACCGCTCATGGCGTCGAGTAGGAGGCGCTCGTAGGCTTCGGGAGTGGCTTTTCCAAAACTGGTTCCGTAGTGGAAATCCATTTTGACCGGCTCGATACGCAGGCTGGAGCCCGGCATTTTGGCGCTCATGCGAAGGGAAATGCCCTCGTCTGGCTGAATGCGAATCACCAGCACATTGTCATCAATCGACTCTCCCGTTGCACGGAACAGAACCGGCGGCACGCTTTTAAAATGAACGGCGATTTCAGTGCCGGCTTTCGGCAGGCGTTTTCCAACGCGGATGAAAAACGGGACGCCTGCCCAGCGCCAGTTGTCTACATTGATTTCCATGGCCACATAAGTCTCGGTGACGGATCCGGGATTCACATTGAGTTCGTCACGGTAGGCTGCAACGCGTTTGCCATTGATCGAGCCAGCGCCGTATTGGGCGCGGACGACATGCTTGAAAACATCATCACCCGTGAGCGGGCGCAGGGAGCGGAGCACTTTCACCTTTTCGTCGCGGATTGAATCGGCATCGAGGCCGGCGGGTGGTTCCATGGCTGTGAGGCAGAGGAGTTGGAGAAGGTGGTTCTGCACCATATCGCGGAGGGCGCCGGATTTTTCGTAGTAGCCGGCCCGGCCTTCCACACCGAGCGGTTCGCTGGCAGTGATTTGGATATGGTCGATGTAGCGGGAGTTCCACATAGCCTCGAAGAGGGCATTTGCGAAGCGAAGGACGATGATGTTCTGCGCGGTCTCCTTGCCGAGGTAGTGGTCGATACGGAAAGTCTCCGATTCATCAAAAGCATTTTCAACGAGATCGTTGAGGCGCTTCGCGCTCGGGAGGTCGGTGCCGAAGGGTTTTTCAACAATGATTCGGCTCCAAGATCCTGGGCGGGCCTTGTTCAGGCCGCTCTTGCGAAGATTTTCCAAGATCACCTCGAACTGGTCTGGGCCTGCTGCAAGATAGAAGAGGCGGTTTCCACCGGTGCCCCGGGTAGAGTCCATTTCGTCAAGGCGGCGTGCAAGAGCCTCGTAACCCTCGATTTTGTCGAATTCGCTGCGGTGGTAGCAGATATTGGAGGCGAAGTTTTTCCAGAGATCGTCATTGATGCCTTGGCGGGAGAATTTATGTGCCGCTTCTTCGAGTTCGGTGCGGAAAACCTCATCTGATTTGTCTCTGCGGGCAAATCCCACAACGCTGATGGCAGGTGGCAGAGCCCCATCGGCGGCGAGATTATAAAGAGCGGGAACGAGTTTGCGGTGCGTCAGGTCGCCTGTAGCACCAAAAATAACCAAGGTGCAAGGATCGGGAATCGAGCGTTGGGCGAGTCCTTCGCGGAGCGGATTAGAGCGCAAAATATCAGTTGGCATTTCGCGAGCTTTACTATCGCCTGCAGGCAGGGAGTTCAATCGGGAAAACCCGTGTGCAAGACTTTATCGGGACTTGAGGGAACTCACGCTGGTGAGAATGCCAGCAATCATCGAGTACGCCACGATGCCAACGAATAATGCCACGAGGAGAATAATCGCTGGCTGGACGAGTGTGGTGAGGTGGGAGATGCGCGTGGTGAGGTCGCGGTCGAAGCGCTTGGCGGCACGCTCCAAGGCCGTGGCGATATCACCTGTCTGCTCGCCCACAGCAAGAATGTCCATGAGCACGGGCGGAAAAAAACCCACGCGTCGCAGGGCCGCCGCAAGGCTGGTGCCTTCTCCGACCATGCCAGAGGTTTTCATGAGAAGGTCTTTGAGAAAAACATTCATCGTTGCGGAGGTCATGAGGTTGAGGCCTTGAAGAAGGGCCACTCCATTTGAAACGAGAGTCGAAAGGGTCTGCAGCATTTCCGCGTAGAACTTGGCGCGTAGAACTGGGCCAACGACCGGAAAGTCGAGCATCGAGCGATGCCACCACTCTCGCCCAGCCGGTGTGCGTACCGCTGTGCGGGCGGACAGGATGAGGATGCCAATAAAGGAAAGGATTGCCCACCACCACTCCCCGCAGAACTCGCTCACGGAAATCAGAAGGCGGGTGATGAGTGGAAGTTTTTGCCCCGTTTTTCCAAGAAGGACGGACAATTGGGGCACGAGGAATGTCAGGAAGACAAACATCAGGACAATCGCTGAGGCAAAAACGATGGCTGGATAGAGGAGGGAAGACACTACGCGGCGGCGGAGGTCGCCGATGAGAGCAAGGTAGGCGCACTGGCGTTTGAGGATTTGAGGAAGTGCTCCGGAGACCTCGCCTGCGGCGACGAGGTTGCAGTAAAGAGGGTCGAAAGTTTTTCCACAGTCCTGAAGGGCTGCGGAAAAGCTGAAACCGTCGCGCACTCGCTGGCGGAGGCGAGCGGCGATTGGTTGGACGCCGGATTTCTCCTGCCGCTGCTCGATGACTTTCAGTGCGCCTTCAAGCTTGAGGCCGGCCTCAAGGAGTTCGGCGAGTTCTTCGGTGAAATAAAGCAACTGGGTTGTGTTCAGCCGGGGTAGGGGATCGTTGGCTGCGGCAGTCGGTGCTTTCTTGGTGGCGGCGGTCGATACTCCGCTTTCCGAGACACTCACGGGTTGGAGGCCTTGGTTCCGTAGAAGGCGGTAGGCGTCGCTTCGTGAAATGGCGGCGATTGTTCCCGTTGTCACCGTCCCCGAGGCGTTGCTCGCTTTGTAGGAAAAGTCGCCCATGGTTCTGCTACTCGTCCAAAACCTGCAGTTCGCTGGATGTCACGCGAACGACTTCCTCCACCGAAGTGACGCCATGGGCGACGGTTTCCCATCCGGCCTTGCGAAGCGGGACCATACCCTCGCGGATGGCGAGTTCGCGGAGTTCGTTTGCGGGAGCACGCCGCTGGATGAGTTCCTGCATGCGAGGTGTCATCTGACAGATTTCAAAAAGGGCTGTGCGGCCTGAGAAACCCGTATTCCGGCAGTGGGGACAGCCAACTGGCCTCCGGATTTTGTCTGCCCACTCCAGCGGGAAGCCCATGGCAGCGAGGTCTTCTGCTTTATACTCGGCTTGCTGGGAGCAGTGTTTGCAAAGACGGCGCACTAGGCGCTGTGCGATGAAGGCGCGGACAGCGGAACCCACAAGAAAAGGCTCCACTCCCATGTCCAAGAGGCGGGTGATGCCGCCCACTGCGTCGTTTGTGTGGAGTGTGCTGAAGACCAAATGCCCCGTGAGCGCAGCTCGTATGGCGATTTCCGTTGTTTCGAGATCGCGCATTTCACCGACCATGACGATGTTGGGATCGCCACGAAGGATGCTCCGGAGGGCGGTGGCGAAAGTCAGGTCGATCTCCGGTTTTACCGCGATTTGGATCACGCCGTTGAGCTTGTGCTCAACCGGGTCTTCGATTGTAACGATGCGACGCTCCATCGAGTTGATGGCGCTTAGAAAGGTGTAGAGCGAAGTGCTTTTTCCCGAGCCTGTGGGGCCTGTCACGAGCACGATGCCGTTGGGAATGGAAATGAGACTGCGAATGCGTTTTTCATTTTCCGGGTCGAGTCCGAGTCCCGAGAAGTCGAATTGTTGCTGGCCGAGCAGTCGCAGGCTCACGCTCTCTCCGTTTACGCTAGGAATGGTTGCCACGCGTACATCGATCGGTGCACCTGCGATTTCGAGGGCGATGCGCCCGTCTTGTGGACGCCGACGCTCAGCGATATCCAAGCCAGACATGATTTTGAGTCGGGAGATGAGAGAATCCTGCAGTATCTTGATCCGTTGCGGAACAGGAACCTCCTGAAGGACGCCATCGATGCGATAGCGGATGCGCAGGTCGTGGCCGAGTGGTTCGAAATGGATGTCGGTGGCACTTTGCTGGAGTCCCTCGCGTAGAATTTGATTCACAAATTTCATCACCGAGGCTTCGGAGTCATCCTCGTCGATCACATTGACCTCCTCCTTGGCTCCACCGGGCAGGTCGTCTTCACGGCCCTCTAGAAGTTCTTCGAAGGTATCCGCGCCGACACCGTAGGTTTTTTTGAGCGTCTCCACAAGGCGGCTGCGTGAAGTCATGACGAGACTCACCGGACCATGCCAGTGCTGGGTGACAGCCTGCCATGTCGGGTAATCGAAAGGATCGAAGGTTAAGAGACTCAACTCGCCTCCAGGCACTGCGACTTCTGGCAAAACGATCTGGCCCAGCGCCAGTCGAGCGGGGAATTTGTCCCGCACATTTTCGATTGGGGCGACATCCTCCTCCTCGCGCCATGGGATTCCAAGTTCGGAGGCAAGGGCTTTCAGGAACGGTAATTCCTGTACGAGCTTGGAATCGAGCAATGCTGCTATGGGAGAGCGCTGGGCAAAAGCGGCGCGGACGAGCACATCGCGGCATTTGTCGAGATCATCCAAGCCGGTGAGTTGCGCCAGGCGGAGAAGGTCGTCAGTTGTATTGATCATTGCTCCAAGGCCAGCGGAATTTTTTTTTCTTCTCGGATGGTAGCGGTGTCGGAGTCCAGACAGCCGGCGGTCTTTTCTGCTCGGCGATTGGCGCAGTCATGGCCTGTCCATCGCGGCCAAGCGGGGATCTGTCGCCTTCGTATGCGCTGGCTCTCATTAGCTCATGATTCGAGTCCACGACGAAGGGTTGGATCATGACGATAAGCTCATTCTTTCTGACTTTGGACTGCGTGCGCCCGCCAAGTAGTGATCCCACAACGGGAATATCTGAAATGTAGGGCATGCCTTCCACGCCGCGCTCCTTGTCTTCGGAAATCAAGCCACCAAGCACTATCGTTGCGCCATTAGGCACGCGGACGCTGGTGGTGATTTCTTGTGTGGCAATAATAGGAACTTTGTTCCCGGAGATGGTATCTGTGCCGACTACATTATCATTGGTTTGGGCGATAATCAGGTTCACCTCTCGGTCAGAATTGATGAGCGGGATGACTTCAAGTTTTAGAACGACATCTTGGTATTGGATGTTTGAAGTGATTGCGCTGCCGTTTCCGCTAGCGCCGCCGCCAGTCGGTGTGGTGAGCGTTTGTGTGGGAACTGGCACTTTTTGACCCGATAGGATTGTGGCCTTACGGTTGTTTGTTGTGTAAATTACTGGTCTTGATAGTGTTCTAAATCTTTCTGTGCTTTCCAAGAAGCGGGCAAAGACATCCACCGAATCTGCGATGGTTCCGTAGACAGTGAGTCCGGCGAGGGAGGAGAGACCGTTCGTAGTTAGTGAACCAGGGTTCACTATGGATGCCGCATTTGGGAAAACGCCATTAGGTAGGAGACTCGGGCTCAGCGATGTGGCAGCCGCTCCATTGCCATCGCTGTTGCCGAGGAGATTATTGAGGGGTTGGAATCCTTTGTTGCGAATGAGATAGCTAACACCGTAGTCCACTCCCTTACTCAGGCGCAGTTGGCCGATCACGACGGCAAGATAGACTTGCTTGGGGCGCTGGTCGAGGATGTCTAGGATCTGCTTAGCACGGGCTTTGCTTTCAGGTGGACCGAAAATGATGATACTGTTTGAGTTATTGTCCGCAATCAGTCGAATTTCTCCGATGGTGGCTGATTGTGGGGCGCCCTGCTGGGTTTCATCGCTGAGGCGGTCGGGACGGTTAAGACCATCGCCGTTGGCGCTACCGATTCCAGCACTGGAGTTATTGTTAGTGTTTTGGTTTACAGGATTGTTGTTTGATCTGTTTTGGCTGGTTTGTGGATTGCCACCTTGTTTCTCGGAATCCGCATCACTGAGCATGTCCGTGAGAACTGGGAAGACATCGTTGACTGGAACATAATTGAGGATTCGGGTGAAGGGCTGCTCGAAATTTCCGGCGGAATCGAGTTGGGAGATCACATCGCGGACATAACGGTAATTTTCCACTCGGGTTACGACGAGGATGCGGTTGGTGCGTTTATCGGCTAGGAATTTTGCCTTTCCGGAAATGAGACGGTTTTCGTAGCGAGCGTCAGAGGCCCCACCTCCAGCTTGCGGGGCTTCGGGATTTTGCGGATTGGCGGGAGTCTGTTGTTGCATGGTGGAGCCGCTTGCTTTCGCGGGATCCTCCTTGCCGAACATCTCGTCGAGGATTTCAACAATGCGTTCCGCATTGGCGCGCTGGAGTTGAACGAACTCGGTCACGACCCGGGCTGGTTCGACATCAATCAAATCCAAAATTCCGAGAGCCTTTCGGATGATAGGAGTTTTATCCGTGAGAATAATTGCGTTGGTGTTTGGCACCGGAACCACGGAACCGTAGGCATTGATCTGCACAACGCCCTGCAGAACGGCGATAGCCTCTTCGGGGGATATGAATGATAGGGGTTTGTAGAAGCTCAGTACCTTGTCGCCATCGACTGGTAAGTACTGAATCTCGCTAACGAGTGGCAGGCCCTCTGTACGAGGTGCCCGGCTGGGACCGAGAATTTTGATCGTTTGATCATCCACCGGAACGATGCTGTAATTATTCATCAACAGGGAGCTTTCAATGATCGCGATGGCGTCCTGACGGCTAACCGGCTTGGCGACCATTATCGAGAGATCCTGACCGGCGAGGTTCGAGTCCCGTATGATACGTTTTTCGGTGAGTGTTTCGTAAAAGGAAATCACATCCAACACGGAGTTGCGCGGGAAAGTGATGCTAATAGATTCGGCAGGGGTGGGGGGCGGTGGTGGAGTCAGGGTGGGGGTGACCGGTGCTCCCGGAGGCAGTACCTGAGGAACTTGTGCTCCAAGCGGCATCGCACAAAGGAGCATAGTGGAAATGGCAGGCAGGAAGTGGCTTTTCATTGATTAGGGATAGGCTGAGCGGCTGGTTGTTTGCCGGAAATCACACGGCGCACGACGCGTCGCGGCGGTTCTTTCCCATTGGTATTGGCTGGTTGAACGGCTGCTGCACCCGGTTGCTTGGAGCCAGGTTGCTGCGGCATTTGCGGGTTTAATGGCACCTGCGGCACTGCTTGGGCCTCAGTGGGCAGAGTGGCATAACGGATGGTCGTTTCTTGGCCATCGATTCGGATGCGGGCGCTCATATTGTTTGGGTCGGCATCCGGTTTGTAGTCGAGGAGTTGGTTGTTCGCGGCATCCGGCTTGGTGCCGAGCATAAGGCGAGCCTGAGTATTTTTATCCAGAACGAAAACAACAGCCTCGTTGTTGATTGTGGCCGCCCCTGTAAGAAAAAAACGGTCGGCTATAGGGGCTCTTTCCTCCGCTGTGGGTAGCGAAAAGGGCGAGCGGTTAAGAAGGACCTGAAATTTTTCCATCGAACGCTGTTCCATCCAGGGAGCATCATCAGCTGCATGCAGGATCGCAGTGGCTGCCGAGAAAATTAGAATGGCGAGTGGGATTCTCATTCGGTGAGGGGGGGGGCAGAGTTCAAGTCGGGTGGCCGGAAATACTGCCGGGTTTCCATTTCCAGAACAACATTTGGCGGTTCGCTGTCACTGCGGATCATCATTTTTTCCACAGACCGCCAAGATGTGGGATTTTGGATATCGAATAAAAAATTTGCCACCCCTGAAAAAGGACCTGTTATTTTCGTCTGGAGAATGGCCACTCGTGCTCCGTCGGCCTCTTCACCAGGAAGAAGGGTTTCTTCTGCTATTTTGAGGCCGGATCTTTCCACCAGGTTTCGAACAGTATTGAGGAGTCCTGCATTTGCTGCATCCGGTTTTTCGACAGGCGAAGGGTGCTGTTGCATCCAATCCTGCGCAGTCTTCAGCGCTTCGGCCGCAGTGATCCAAGAGCGGGATGTCGAGATGGCTGAACTTGTCTCTGAGATGGCTGCCACGACGTCCGCACGATGTTTTAACCAAGCGCGAAAGGCAAAAAGGTTTACAGCTAGAAAGACGGCTGCGCCAAAAATCAGAAGCAAGCGGGTTTCACTCTTCGCCAGTTTTCGCATCGGGGCGTGCTCCTTCCATTTCAAATCTCACTTTGTTGCGGCCCGCCAATTGTGGCTGACGGGAAGTCCAATCATAATCCTGCAGTAATTGAGCTTTTTTCACTCGCTCAAAAAATTCATAAGCTTGCGATACATCCGTGGCCTCACCAGCAATCGAAAGGCGTCCTTTGTCGTAGTTGTACTGAGTCAATCGAACCTGCTCGCTTGGGATTTCAGCGGCGACTGCGGCGAGTTGGTCGATGGCAAAAGCTTGGGGATCAATAGCAGATCGAAATTGTCTCCACTGAGACACGAGATTTTTGGCATTTTTTGAGTCCAATTCAATTGATTTGAGCTCATTATTCAGTCGGTGAAATTTGAATCTTTGCCAAGCGAGGTCAGCGCCTACAAAAAATAAAATCACCGAATAGATGGCTAGCCCCACTGTGGCAAAAGATGCCAGTCGCTTAAGCCGTGATCGGGAAAGCAGGGCTGCAAGGGCAGTCGGCGGGGCCGCATCGCTAAAAACCTCTGGCAGAACTGGTGCAGGGATTTTTTTTTCAATTTCAAAATCCAAGCGCAACGCATGTCCGAGTGACATGGCATCTGCCTCCAAAAAATCTCCGATAAAGCGCAGCTTGGCGGGAATGTGGGTTATAACACTCTCTGACTTCAGACGAATAGCCGTGCGTGCGATGACCCCGCAAAAAGTCGCCCCCAGGTTTGAATCCCCTGTCGCAGCAAAAAAGACGCATTTGTCTTCGCGGTAGATGGCGAAGCAGAGGGAGCCTTGTTCCTTCCAAACCAGCACATCGGCTCCTGCAGGATTGAACAATATAGCAGGAATCTCAAAATACTTAGCCCTTTTTAAGTATTCCTTAGCGGTTTCCCCATCCGTCGCCGCTAGTGCCAATACGAGCGAGCGTCCTTCTTTTTCCAGAATCGGAACTGTATAGACCTCAGCGTCCTTTCGAAGTAGATGTCGGCTCGTAAGCTCAAGTTCCGCCAATTCCGTAGGTTCTCCTTGAGATGCGATCCACAAGGGCATGGAGAGAACGCTGCGGGATGGCAGAGCCAGAAGCAGGTTGGCATAGGCATCTAGCGACTTCTCCGTAAAAGGCTCTTCGAGCGTGCTATTTCCCTTGGGAAGGAATTTCCAAAGCTCCCACCCTTCTGCGCCTGGTCTGAGAACCACGTCGGGAGTTTGCTGTTTCATCGTTCCTCCCAGCTCATCATTTGTCCATTTGCCTCACTCGCTGCGATGACGACAATTTTATGAGAAACACCCGTACACCAACCTGTGCTCTCAATGCGGCGCATATCCCCCGATGTATCAAAAAAATCCAGTAGGGCCGCTCGCTGCTTGCCTTCAGCTCCAAGAAAATCCGCCACAGCCTCGATGGATTCCAGTTTTTGGTCATCAGTCGTATTTTCAATTCGGTCGCTGCCCGCACGTATTTGGATGAGCGATTGGGACTGACTGGGAGTGAGTTCAGCAAGGGCAATGAGCAGTGGTTCCTGAGCATATTGAATGCTAATTTTTCCATTATACCAAATAGTAAAGGTATCCTGCCAGCTTTGCTTTGCGGCTAAAAGAGGAGCCAGATTCATAACGGATTCCATTTCACGAATATGTTTTAGTGGACGATTTGCGGGGTATCCCGGCCGGCCGATTGCCTCATAGTCACCACGTTCCGCTCCGTTGAGAGATACGAAGTCATCTGCGTCGATCCAGTCTTGCAAGCTGTCGATGGCCGCATCAGCTTCATCTAGGCTCACCCCCCAACTTGCAAAGAGACGATTGAACACCGCGCGATTACCGGACTGAATCCAAAAGTTTGGATTCAGTCTCCCAGACTCATTGGTCAATTTTACTTCATAGCCCTCAGTGTCTTTATTTCCTTTGCGGAGGAGGGGGCTTCCAGTTTCAACTGCTGGATTTAAGCCAAGGGCGATGCCAGTAAGTGCCATTTGACGCGCCACAAATTTCCTTTCTGCGAGTGATTCGCTTTCAATCCAAGCTCTGACCAATCCACCTGTAAGAATCACGAGTCCGGCCAGAAAGGCGATGCACCAGAGCACAAGCGGCAGCGCAATAGCCCGAATTTGGGAAAGGCGATTCATTTTTGATTCGGGTTGTTATTATCCGTTCTTGCCATCTCCGGTGGAGATTGTGGGGGCAAAAGTGGTGGAATCCAAAACTGTACATCGATTAAAGTTTCGGCCATTGGATCATACGAAAATTTCAAACGAACCAGCTGGGGCCTTCCAGCACCTTGTGGCAATTCTTGAACCCATTCGCTCCCATTAAAAAAAAACCATTCCACGCGGCTTACGCCCGGCAGCAGGGAAATCCAGTCGCCTTTTCCTTTTGTGACCAGTCGCTCCATTGCTGAGGCATCGATTTCTCCCGGCACCCTAAGAATGGAAAATGTCCTCGAGCCATCCGACATGGGCCTAGCCGCAAGAATGAGCGATCCCCCGCCCAAGCTTGGAACACCAAAGGTTCCTGATGTTTCGGTAAAAACCAATTCCGGCACGGGAGCGCCTGATGCGGATTTGGATATGCGGAAAGAAAGGTTGCCGTAAGCAGCAAGGTTAAGAAATGCTTCGCGGGTGATTCGTAGAAATGCTTCCAGTCTGCGAGCGGAGGTCTGCTCCATAATAATCGACTTCGATGCTTCAAGAGCTGCCGTGGAAATTGAATACACGGCGCTGCTTAGCAGGCCTAAAATCATCAGAGCCATGATCACTTCAAAAAGCGTGAATCCTGCCCGCCAGAGCTTGATCTGAAGTGAATGCACTTTCTTCATGGTCGATAAACTAGAATCTCGGCTATTTCCTTTATCCCTCCACGATCCGTCTCCGCCGTAACTTTCAGCCTCCACATGCCCGGTAAGACTGCATTGTTTGTATCCCGAATTTCGGCCTGCTCGAAAGTTTCAAGCACACGGATTCCGTTATTGGTTCGCGCATCAATCTCACGGCGTCCGTCCAGTGGAGGAGCTGCTATTACGCTGGCCAGACGAGACTCGATCATCGTGCGGGCAAGCAGTCTTGAGCGTGCATCTAGGGCCGCATCCACGGCCGACTGCAGGGCCAAAGCTAAGCCCGTGACAGCCGCGGCAAAGACGCCCAATGCGATTAAGACCTCAAAGAGAGTAAAAGCCTTATTTCTCATCGTTTATAATCAGAGCCGTTAGGGGATCGAATTTCAGAACAATCGACTCATCCTTGGACAAGATACGCAACTCAAGTGGATCGCAAATGCCTGCCCCGTTGAATCCCCAGAATTCATCCTTTTGGGGTTTGCGAAATCTATCTTCAGTAAAACGCCGCACTTGGAGTTTCCAACCTTTAGGCATTTGCGTGGTTAAAATGTCGCCATCGCCAAAAATGCCGGTCTCCGTAAGCTTCAATTGGCGCGCTTCGCCTGTTTCAATAGCTTTTTTGTGGGCAGCCTGTGCGCTTTTTTCAATACCTTTTGCAATTTCTTCGGAGGGCGAATTGTTCCAAGAATTTGTTATCAGAGGTACAGTTACACCCAGAAGAATTGCAATGATTCCTAGAGCCAGAAGAATTTCAAAAAGTGTATAGGACTTGTGCTTCGAGGCTTTTGGAATTTTTACGCTAGTTATTTTTTCCTGCGTCGTCATCGCTCTCCTTGCCATCAGGGCCGAGCGAGTAAATATCAAATGCTGCGCCCCCCTTGCCAGGGTTGCGGTATACATACTCACTGCCCCAAGGATCAACCGGAACTGACTTCATGAGTTGTTTCCAACGGCGGGGGCGCGGTTCTGTCGTGGGTTCGCTGACCAGTGCGCTGAGGCCCTGCTCCGTGGTTGGCATGCGGTAATTTAGCATTTCATAGGTTCGAAGTTGCATGGATATGGCCTCGATATCGCTATCCACACGTTGCTCTTTTGCCACATCGATGTTTCCCACCAGCATGTAAATGGCGGATCCCACCAAGACAGCAATAATGCCGAGCACCAGCATGATCTCAAAAAGAGTATAACCAGATTGAGAGAATCTGCACTTTTTGAGGTCAGGGGAAATCATGAAATAGATCGGTTAAGAGTTGGCTTCGACGTGCTAAAACTCCAAATTGAGCTGATTTTGTTTTTGAAGACTAAAGCCTAAAAATCACTTTGAGCAAGTAAGGTTTTACATTGCAAACAGGATGCCTCCACTTTAACCGTGGTGGCGTCGTCGTTTGACTTTGATGAGTGCAAGGGAGCGCAGGAGTGCTGCGTTATTAGCGGCATACTCCTCGTTGCTGAGTTTCTCTCCCGACATAGCCTGCTCGGCGCGGAGGATGGCCTCCTCGGCTGCTGATTCGTCGATGTCACTTTCCTTCACAGCCATGTCCGTTAGCACGGCGACCTTTTCGGGAGTGATTTCAACAAAGCCCTCGCCGACGGCCAGTCGTAACTCTTGGGCACCTTTGAGAACTCGGAGTTCTCCAGGTTCAAGCAGTGTCATGAGCGGGGCGTGCTGCGGAAGCACGCCAAGCTCACCATTGATGCCAGGGATTACGACAGAATCCACGTCATCGGAGTAGGTTTTGGCCTCGGGAGTGACAATTTCGAGCCGGAGCATGAGCTTAGGATTCTTTCACCATGTCGATGCCACCCTTCATATAGAAGTTGGCTTCTGGAACATCGTCGTGTTTCCCCTCAAGGATTTCCTTGAAGCCGCGGATTGTGTCTGCAATAGAAACGTATTGTCCCTTTGTTCCGGTGAAGATCTCGGCTACGTGGAATGGCTGTGACAGGAAGCGCTGGATTTTTCGGGCGCGATAAACGGTGAGCTTATCTTCGGGAGAAAGCTCGTCCATGCCCAGAATGGCAATGATGTCCTGTAAGTCTTTGTAGCGCTGCAAAACGCGCTGAACGCCTCGCGCAACATTGTAGTGCTCTTCTCCAACGATATCGGCTGAAAGGGCCTTCGATGTTGAGGCGAGTGGATCCACCGCAGGGTAGATTCCCAACTCAGCAATAGAGCGCTCAAGAACGATTGTGGAATCCAGGTGGGCAAAAGTATTTGCCGGAGCCGGATCCGTAAGATCGTCTGCAGGAACGTAAACAGCTTGGAATGACGTGATTGAACCTTTTGTGGTCGAGGTGATGCGTTCCTGTAAGTCGCCCATCTCAGCCGCCAAGGTAGGCTGGTAACCCACGGCGCTCGGTGTGCGCCCGAGCAAGGCGGAGACTTCCGCACCTGCTTGTGAGAAGCGGAAAATGTTGTCGATGAATAGCAAGACGTCTTGATTCTTCTCGTCGCGGAAATATTCTGCCATGGCGAGCGCCGAGAGAGCCACGCGCAAACGGGCGCCTGGAGGCTCGTTCATTTGACCATAAACTAGAGCCACCTTGGATTTGGAGAGATCGTCTTGCACGATAACGCCGGATTCGCTCATCTCGGCGTAAAGGTCGTTACCCTCACGGGTACGCTCGCCGACACCGGCAAAAACGGAATATCCACCGTGTCCTTTGGCGATGTTATTGATCAGTTCCATGATGACGACGGTCTTTCCGACGCCGGCTCCACCGAAGGCTCCCACTTTGCCGCCCTTGGTGAACGGGCAGATGAGATCGATGACCTTGATGCCGGTCTCAAGAATCTGTGCTTTGGTGTCCTGCTCCAAAAGAGGAGGGGCTTTGCGGTGGATAGGATACTTTTTCTCGTGGAGTACGGGGCCGCGTCCATCGGTCGGTTGGCCTGTGACATTGAAGATACGTCCAAGAACGCCTTCGCCGACGGGGACTGAAATCGGAGTGCCGAGGGCGCTTACTTCCATGCCGCGTGTGAGACCTTCTGTGGAACTCATGGCAATCGAGCGAACCCAGTTTTGACCGAGGTGTTGTTGCACTTCGAGTGTAAGGTTTTGTTTTTCGCCGCCGACTTCGAAGTCGATTTCGAGCGCGTCGTAGATTTTAGGCAAAGCTCCGTCTGCCGGGCTGAACTCGACATCGACAACGGGGCCGATGACCTGAACGATTCTTCCTTTATGATTCATGTGTGGTGTGTGAGCGTAAAAAAGGGGAGTTTTGTTTAGCGTCCGGATCACCGGACCGCAACTGCATTTTGATAATTTAGAAAAGCAGGCTTGTGGGTGACTCAAGGCTTTTGCGGATCGTGGAGAGGAATTCCGCTCCTGCGGCCCCATCCACAACTCGATGGTCACCGCTGAGCGAAATCGTCATCCGCTGTCCGGCCACGATTTGATCCTGTGCGTTGACGACAGGTTTTTTCACAATAGCTCCAACTGCAAGGATTGCGGCCTGTGGTGGATTGATGATTGCATAGAAGCTGTCAATTCCATACGCGCCGAGATTTGAGATCGTGAGTGTGCCTCCTTGGTATTCCTCAGGCTTGATTTTTTTCGACCGGGCTCGCACGGCGAGATCTTTTACTGCAGCGCTGATCTCGCGTAGTGAGAGACTTTGTGCATCTCGGATGACCGGCGTGATAAGCCCGTCCTCGACAGCGATAGCCACCGAGAGGTTGACTCTTCCGTATTCGACAACAGAGTCGCCTGCGAATGCGGCGTTGACTTTCGGGTGCTGCTTGGCAGCACGCGCGGCGGCGAGGAGGATGAAATCGTTAACGGTTACCTTCGAGGTTCCGGCAGCCTCGGCGGCGGCATTCAGATCCTTGCGGAGCTTTGCAAGAGGTGCCGCATCGATCTCGATGGAAAGATAAAAATGAGGGATCTGGGTTTTGCTGGCGAGGAGACGCTCGGCAATCGTGCGGCGCATGCCGGAAAGAGGCGTCTTGGTGTCGGCGTCCGAGAAAGGAACATCGATGCGAGGGGCTGCTAAGGCGGCAGTGCGGCCTTGAGCCACTGCGGTGGTTGGCACATCCGCTGCCACGATGCGGCCGCCGGGGCCTGTGCCTTGAATGCCGGAAAGATCTACTCCGCGCTCAAAGGCGATTTTCTTGGCGAGGGGCGAGGCTTTGGTGCGAGAAACATCCGGCATCGCTGCTGGTTTAGGCTTTGTAAGTGCTGTAGCAGTCGCTGCGGGGGGCGTCGTGACGGTTGCAGCAGGCGTGGCTGATTTGACTACGCTTTTCTTTCCTCCTTCGAGGTTGGCAATGGGCTGACCTACCTTTACGACACCGCCTTCTGGAATGAGGATTTCTGCAATGATGCCCTCATCGAAGGCTTCCATTTCCATGGTTGCCTTGTCGGTCTCTACATCTGCTATCACGTCGCCGACGGATATTTTATCGCCGGCTTTTTTGTGCCATTTGATGAGCGTCCCTTCGAGCATCGTATCGCTCAGTTTGGGCATAGTGATTTGATTCATAGTCGGAATGGAGCTTAGCGGATGTGTAAAACTTTTTCGATGATGCGGGCTACGGTGGGCAGCTGCAGATTTTCCAAGGCCGGCGAGTAAATGGCGGGGGCGTCGAGCGAGCATACACGCTGAACAGGCGCGTCAAGTTCATCGAACGCCTTCTCTTGAATGGTTGCGGCGATTTGGGCTGAGACACCGCAGAAAGGCTTGTTTTCATCGACCAGAACCGCGCGGTGTGTTTTGCGAACCGTGTTCAGAATGGCTTCCTCATCCAGCGGGCGAATCGAACGAAGATCCAGCACCTCGGCGCTGATGTCATGCTCGGCGGCCAGAATCTCGGCGGCTTTCAAGGCCGTTATGACGGCGCGGCCGTGGGCGATGAGCGAGACATCGGTGCCTTCGCGCTTGATGTCTGCCACACCAAGCGGGATCACGTATTCCTCCTCGGGGACTTCCCAAGATTCGCCATAAAGAAGCGTGTTCTCCATCACGCAGACGGGGTCGTTGTCCCGGATGGCCGCCTTCATCAAACCCTTCGCGTCATAGGCAGTCGCTGGACAGACGACTTTCAGACCGGGTGTGTTGGCAATAAAATTCTCTGGTGTGTGCGAGTGTGTGGCACCAACACTGTTTCCACCATTTGCTGGGCCGCGGATGACTATCGGGCAATTGATGAGACCACCGCTCATGAAGCGGACTTGGCCGGCATTGTTGATGATTTGATCCCATGCGACATAGGCGAAACTCCAGAACATGAGCTCCATCACAGGACGGACACCCAACATCGAAGCGCCGATGCCCATGCCGATGAAACCGGCTTCGCTGATCGGGGCATCGACCACGCGCTTGTCGCCGAAGCGTTGCCAGAGGCCTTCGGTGACTTTGTAAGCTCCGTTGTATTGCGCCACTTCTTCTCCGATGATGACGACATTTTCGTCACGGATGATTTCCTCGGCGAGGGCGTCATTGAGGGCTTTGCGGTAGGTGATCAGAGGCATGGTACGGTGTGTTCTAAAAAATCGTTTCTATCAAAAAAAAATCGACCCAAGTGGGCGCGGAGTTTTGGTTATTCGCTGAAGAAGTGGCGTCCCGTCGAGCCGCCTTCGGTTTTGTTGTCCACTTCCCAGTAAACATCCTCAAAGATTGTTTCGGGTGCAGGGAATTCGCTGTCCATCGCAAACTGTGCGGCTGCGTCCGCTTCGTCTTTCGCGGCTTCATCGATCGCCTCGGCTTCAGCTTCAGTGAGAACACCTTCGTCCTGGAGGCGTTTTCTCCAAAGGATGATCGGGTCGTGGTGCGTCTTATAGCGCTCGATTTCCTCAGGTGAACGGTATTTCTTGTAATTCGCATCGGCGACCGAGTGCCCGTAATAGCGATAGGTATCGAGTTCGAGAACTGTCGGGAGCGATTGCTCGTGAGCGCGGCGCATGGCGTTGGCCGTCTTGGCACGCACCTCGTAGAGATCCTCGCCGTTGGCGATATCCCACACGATTCCGTATCCATCGGCGCGCTCGGCGAGGCAATTTCTCATCGCTGACGAACGCTCCAGTGTGGTACCCATCGAGTATTTGTTGTTTTCAATAATGTAAACGACGGGAAGCTTCCAGAGGGCGGCAAGGTTGAGGGATTCGTGGTAAGCACCTTGGTTCACCGCACCGTCACCTAGGAAACAGAGCGCGCAGCCTTTCAGCCCTTTGTATTTGAGTCCATAAGCGAGGCCCAATCCGAGAGGGGTCTGACCACCTACGATTCCGTGTCCGCCCCAGTAGTTTTTATCGGGGGCAAAATAATGCATTGAACCGCCCTTGCCGCGCGAGCAACCGGTGGCTTTTCCAAAAAGTTCCGCCATGCATTCATTCATGCCCATCCCCACAGCCAGGGCGTGTCCATGATCACGGTAGGCGGTGATGACATGATCGTTTTTACCCATCAGTGAAACGGTTCCGACAGCCACTGCCTCCTGCCCTATGTAGAGGTGGAGAAAACCACCCATCATGCCCTGGTTGTAATACTTGAGTGACGTCTGTTCGAACCGCCGTATGCGAATCATATCCCTGAGAAATCCGATTTTTTGCTTCGGCTTCAGCGAGGCATTGATTTCCGCGCGGGCGTAGTCTGCTGGATCCACGGCTACTTCGTCATCGGTCACATTTGGCATAGGGCTTGAGAGTTTGGGCATAGTGTTAAATGTCGATCCGGCAGTCCGGACGAAAGGAGTAGTTTTTCCATTCTCCGCCTGCTTGGCAATGCAGAAATACAGTCGAAGTTAGCCTTTTTTTGTTTCACCACAGAACCCGCCATGGTGAAGTTTCCAACATGAAAAAAGTTCTCTTCATCCAGCATGGGGATGTGGACAAGCCGGGTCTGCTCGCCGAAGTGCTTGCCGAAATCGGCATCGAGTTGCTCACCGTTCATCCGTATGCTGGGGACGAGCTGCCGATTGATGCCACAGGCTTCGATGGCCTCGTGCTCGGCGGCGGGGGGCAGAGCGCATATGAGGTCGGCTTGTATCCTTATCTTGACCGGGAATGTGGCTTGATTCGATCCGTTTTGGCGTCCCAAAAACCAGTTCTCGGCCTTTGCTTGGGTGCTCAGTTAATCGCGCGGGCGTTCGGGGCGGAGGTGCGTCGGGCCAAGTCCAAGGAGATTGGTTTTTTTCCTGTGACACTCAGTAACGATGCTTCTGCCGATCCCTTGGCCGGAGAACTTCCTGAGATTTTTGGCGCTGCGCATTGGCACGGTGACGTCTTTGAAATTCCTGGTGGCGGCGTGCGGCTGGCAAGCAGCGCTCTCACTCCGAATCAGATGTTTCGCTATGGGACGAATTGCTATGGAATCCAGTTCCATCTTGAAATGACACCGACGCTTTTTGAGGAACTCGTTTGGGATTCCAAAGATTACCTTGTGGATGCTGGAGTCGAGCCACGGGCCTTGATCTGCGAAGCCTATGAGGTTTTGCCTCTTGTCGAACAAAGGGCTCGCGCTGCATTCAAAAAGTGGACGGATTTTTTATAGAGGCGGTTTTTCAAGGAACTGCCTCGCCGCAGCCTGAAGCTCGTGCCAGCGCGGAAACGAAGGATCCGCTGCGTGAAGAATGTGTCGAAGGAGGCTTCTCCACTCCAATGTGGCGCGCTCTATGTCGCCCCGACGAATCGCGTCGGTCTCTTTTTCCAGCGCCCGCATTCCACCGCTCCGGTGCATTGTCAAGGCTTCCCAAGTTCCCTCGCCAAACCCGGGACACAGTCCCCCCTCAAGGTAGCCCTCATAGTCCACATGGCCGTATATTTCACGTGCTACCGCAGCAAGGCGATGGCTCGGCCCATCGGCAAAATCCATAAAACGCTGCCCTCCTCGGAGGTTGGCCAGATGTGCAACGATGTCTTCGATTGGATAGCCTGGATCTTCCAGTGCCGCCGCGATCATCAGGCCCTCGCCGCTTTGAAAACGACTGAAGAGCCTCCCGCGCAGAGTCGGTGTGCCACTTTCATCAACAAGCCCCAGCTTGAGCCAGGCGTATGCTGCAGACCCTGGAACCGGGTTGAAATTGAGCGATTCGCCAACCTCAGGCAACGAGCTGACCCTCCGCCGGGGGGGATCGATGAGCGCAGTGCCATCGCGCATGATCACTGCGTTCACGGGAACATTAGCCAGCGAGAGACGTGCCATCAGGTTTGGTCCATGCCGGGCGGTGCTGTGGAAGAAGCCAGGCGACCACTCGGATTCGAGGAGGGGGATGATGTCGCGGATCAGTTCGGCTTCGGAGAATAACTCCGACTTGCCTAGGCCAAGCAGTTTTTGAATCCACGGGAGCGGCTGAAAATGAACACCTGTGAAGCGTGCAACTGGGACTTCCTTTCCGTAGGTGAAACTCCGTCCATCGGCAAGTTTGCAGGCCCTGCCTTGATGCAAATAGTCAAGTGTGCGAGGCGCGCGCAGTGCGGGAATCCATCGTTGCTTGTGGAGTGAGAGGCATTCACAAAGAGGGCGTGTCTCCTCCTGTGCACTTTTCAAAGGATGCCAGCAATTGGCCGGTCCAAGAAACTCGACCTTAGTCGGGCCATGGCGCTGGCTTGATTGGGAGCTTTCAAGTGCGTGCGCCAAATCCGGAGCGATCTTCTGACGGCTGAAGAGCCGTTCACATACGAGTGAGGCACGAGCGAGTGGGTTTTGCCCCTCCGCTGCCGCCGCCTCCATAACGCGCAGCAAAGTAGGCCAGTCCATCTGGTTTACCCTTCGGAGTTGACGAGGCGATGTGTCCAGAAGGCCCGGCAGATTTGGGGCAGTGAGAACGAATCCTCGATCATCGAGTCCTCTCCGGCCAGCCCGTCCGAACATTTGCAGCAGTTCGTCGGAGCGGAGTTCACGTTGGAAGCGGGCATCACCGTAACTGGTCGAGGTGACCATAACGGAACGAACGGAAAAATTGATACCCGCCGCGAGGCCAGTGGTGGCGACGATGACTTGGAGCTTACCGGCTTTTCCAAGCGGTTCGATCCAATCTGCCCGTGCGGAGTAGGGGAGTCCGCTATGGTGAAAAGCCACGCGATGCTGCAGCAGCTTGGCAAGGTCGCGTCCGAGCAGATTCTGGTCTTCCGGTGTCATCCGACGCGGGCTATCCAGCGGAAGCGCGGCGGCGATCTGAGTCGCCATTTTCTCTGCATCGCGGCGCCTGGGAGCAAAAAGCAAGAGCGGCGTCAGCCCCGCAAGAACAGCTCCTGCAGCGACTCGGGGCCAGAATCCGTGAACCGAATCCGGCACACGCGGAAGATTCTCCAGCGGGAATTCATCCAAGGGAACCGGGCGATCTTGGACTTGGATCAACTCCACTTGCCGCCCAAGCCTTCTCAGCCACTCCGCGATATCCGAGGGATTTCTCACGCTGCCGCTTAGGAGTAAGAGTCGGGTAGAGGCTGGGGGAAGTGCCATGGCCATCTCGTAATTCAGACCACGCTGAGCATCAGCGAGCATCTGGTATTCATCCAGGATGAGAAATCCCGGGGCATTTCCACTGAGAATGCGCTCGCGCTGGGTTTCCAATGTGGCCACAAGAACGGGAGCGTGCAGGTTTTCCGCCAGATCACCTGTGGCGATGCCGACATTCCATCCGAGAGATTTCCATTCACGCCATTTGTCGTTCGCCAGAGCGCGGGTCGGAACCGTGTAAACGGCTTGGCCAAGCTTGGTGGCTTCCGGTGTTTTCAAAAACAGCTCAAAGACGCGCGTCTTTCCGGCCCCGGTTGGAGCATCAATAATGACATCTTTACCGATTTTCAGATGACACACTGCATCCTGCTGCCAGAGGTCAGGGAGGTTCAGGGGTGTGAAGGGAATCTGGACAGATGTGGATTTCAAGATCAGCGCGCCTCGGATTGTGGCGGGGCCGATTGTTTGAAGCCGGCTGGTGGTTCCGCTCGTGCCCCGATGCGGATGAGTTCGATGTCTTCTTCGCGGTTTTTTCCAAGGTTGATCGCCGCGGCGCTTTGCAACCAGAGTGTCATTTTATCCAGCGAGGGAAGCCGCGAAAGCGTCCGGTTTTCGTTCAGCAGTCGCACAGCCGTGGCATCAATCGCCACAGGGTCTCGGCTAACAAAGATGGTGTGGTGCTCGGTGAGAAATCCAGGGTTGGCAAAGGGCCCGCCGGCATATTGCAGTACGAGGGCATCGAGAATCGTGAGAACGACTTTACCCTGAATCATGGCGTCCGCATAGATTTCGGCGAGGTAGGGATCCCCAAAGTCCGGCGAGCGTGTGAAGCGCCGCCAGTTGTCGAGATTGGGGAGCGTCATGTTGGCCAGGGCCCCATTCACGCCGGTCAGGAAGCTGTCTGTGAGGGAGGGGACATTGATGACCTTGTCCACTTCCTGACTGAGAACCTTGGCGTAGTAGCTCGTGCTGCTGAGTTGCTCGCCACTGCCGAGCATGTCTTCCATCCGGGAGCCCTTGCGATCGCCAAATGCACTGTCCCCCCAGATCAGTCGGCCGATGACGGGTGCGGTGACTTGCGCTTTTTTATCGTAGCCTGTGGTGGTATCGACCCACCTCAGTCGGTAAAGCGGATCATTCCGCGTGTAGCCTGCGGACAGGAGATCTTCGAGGTTACGATCCCAGACGATGATGTTTGATGGTTGCACGCCTGCGGAGATGAGGCCTGCGGCGATGGCTTTGACGACAGAGGGATGTGTCCCACTCACCGCGCCACCGGATGCGGCTACCTTGATGCCCACACGGTCGCTTGCCTTCACAAGCGAGGCCCATGATGCGGCGGGGTTGGGTTTGCCAGTGGCGGCGCAAACCAGGTTGTCCACCATGCGGCGGACGACAGCGGGGTTGGGTGTCCGGTTTTGGGCGAGCGATGATGTTTCCATCGCATAAAAAACCTTCGCCCTTTCGGCATCCTGCGCGGTGGCCGAGACAAGCAAGAAAAACACGATGCAGGCTCGAATACGGAATTTTGGAATGGGATTAAAAAAGCTCACCGATGGTCTTTGATGTGGCGCTCAAGCTGGACATCGAAACCTCCCAGATCGATACGTTGCGTCATGTCGAGCTTGAGACGCGGGTTCGAAGGTCGTGTTGCGAGCGGGTTTGCAAAAACCAGCACGCCACCCGGTTGGAGGACTCTCGCGGCAGTATGAAGAAGATCGCTGATCAGACCCTCAAGGTTCGGAATCGGAACCCGGCGGCCCATAGGAGGGTTGCTGATGATTTGAGTTATGGAACTTGGTGCAATGGGGGCACTCCGAAAATCTCCGTGGAAAAAATCCGCTCCAATCCGAAGACCGGAAGCCGCAAGGTTGGATTCTGCTATGTCAATCGCCTCGGCGCTCCGGTCCGAACCAAGGAGTTTTCGCACACCTCCAAGCAGTCCGCGTTCGATCAACTCCAGGCCTGAACCACAGAAGGGATCCCAAACAACATCGCTGCCGGAATTTCCCGCAAGGCGTGCCATGCAGGCGGCCAGCGGTGGATGCGATGCCGCCGGGACATCTAGCCTGCGGTAGGAAAAGCGGGGGTCCGGCGAAATGCGGGGGCGAAGTTCGACAGAAAATTGACCTCCATACGGGTGAATCTCGACAGCCCAAGGAGCGCTTCGGGCATCGTTTAGAATTTCCGGGCACAATGTGTAAGCCCGGTTGGCGATATCGCGAACCATTCCGCGCTGGTGACCAAGGGACGGGAATTCTAGGCGATAGCGAATAGCTCCCTGTGTGAGTTTTTTGAAAAGACCACGAACCGGAGAGGATGTAATGGCTGCGGCGATTTCCGCCGCATTAGGCTTGGAGATCGTTCCCAGAACAAACGCGAGGGTTCCGAAGCAACGGAGGGATAACAGGTCGGAGAGACAGAAAGCGGATTGAGGTGCAATTTCGATCAATCCAGGTCGTGAGTTTCTGAATTTGAAAAGTTGCCGCCCCTGCGGAGATGCCTCCAGTTCCTGTCGGGCGAATCTCTCAAGTCCCCGGCGACCGCGCAGGTGAATCTTAAGACCGGAAAAATCATCCACCGACTCATCCAAGCGAATCTCCGAGGGAGCCTCCTCCCTCGCGACGCTGGCTTTGACTTTCAGGGCTGTCTGCTCCGCTAGCCCGTCCACAACTTCAAGCGTGGCTTTGCCACCGATTTTATCCAGGGCCTTTGAGAGGTATTTCTTTTCCCTTTCTTGCGGATTGGTTTTTCGAAGGATGTCGAGAAGAGCCTCCTCATCCGCGGATTCTGCTCCGATCTTTGGCAGGGCGGCCATCGCATAACGGCGGATTTTTTCGTCGGAATCCTGCAGGAGTGACCGAAGCCAAGTCGCGAGGTCATTTTTTTGCGCTCGCGAACCGCTCTCCGAGAAGACAACTCCCACGGCGCGGACCAGGCCTGCATTTTGCGAACGCGAGGTCTGATCGCCCTGATTGAAAGCCGGCACGTGTTCCATCCAGAGCTGGTCCCATGTGAGGCACCGGAGCTGTTTGTATAGATCCTTGGCTGCGTTTGTTTTTGCGGTCTTCATGGATTGGTGGACTCGGCCTTTTTCGCACCACCAAAAACAGGTATGCGCGGAATGATTTTAGGAGACCATCCAGGGTTTGAGAATGTGCCATCCGAGTGGTATTCGAAAAGCTTGCTGACTGGAAAAAAGACAATTCCCGGAACTCCCTGAGCGTTCAATCTCATATCCATGTCGAGTTTGCCCGTGAGAAAGTAAATGTCGCCATTACCGAACATCGAGAATCCACCGCCCACAATCTCGATGTTTTTCGTGCTGACCTTCTTGTCTGCGACAGTGAAATCCGCCGTGGCAAGCCGTGCCGTATTGTAGGCCACACCGGGAAGAATCCCGCCAATGATGCTTGAGAAGGGTCCGAGGGTTGGAATCGCAAACACATTGCCGTCTTCGATGCGGATGCTGCCATTTCCCGTCATCAGCTCTTCCTGCCCCATGCGGGTTTTGAAGTTGTATCTCCCGCTGACCACGCCTTTCGAGTCGTCGTAGTTGAAATAAAGCTTCGTGAGATTCGAAAAGTTCACCCGCTCCAACTGCACATCGGCAGTGAAAAATGGTGCCTTCGGATCGATCGAGACATCGGCTTTCAGGGTGACTTCGCCACCCATAAGCGGGGCGCGTGTGACGCGGGCGTCAACCTTGTTTCCAATAACGAGAACCTTTGCCGAGGTTTTGCCGAATGAGAGCGTCTTGCCGAGCAAATCGTAATCCATACCGGCCGGGGACTCGACTTGTATGGACAAATTGTTTTTCGTTGCCAGTTTCATGTGAACCTTGCCCTGCACGGAGACATTCGGATTCGAGCGAAACCGGTAGGGGCTGATTGTTTTTGCGATGTTTGGATCAATCCACATCAATACTTCATAGGGAATGAGCGTGGAGCGGATGTTTTCCAAGCGAACTTCTTGGCGTCCCACATCGTAGGCAAAAGACCCTGTGCCCTTGCCTGGACCTGTGACGATGACGATGTTCTTGTAATTCACACAGCTGTCGGCGATCTCGAGATCAGCAGTGCCGGAGTCGATCCAAGCCCCTCGCATGGCGGTGCGGCCGAGTTTCAGATGACCCGTTCCCTTCATAGCCCCAAAATCGAGCTTCGGTGCGCGGAGTGAGAGGGAAATCTCCGGGAGGTCTGCGATTTGCATTTTATCCAAAAACTCTCGCGTCGGACCATCCAGCAATGGACTCAGATCCGTAGGGGGAATCGTCGTTTGAACCTGAAGACGAAAATCACCAGGGGCAATCCAAAGGTTGCCGGCAAAAGATCCTCGTTTGCCTTGAAATGAAATGTCGCGCACATAGAGGCATTGAGCAGTCCACGCAAAACTGCAGCCAAACTCGCGAAATTCTATTCCCTTATAGGTGATACTCGGAGTTAGAATGTTTCCGATAACACGAAGTCCTGCATTGGCTTGTGTGAAATCAGCTGTCGCTTCGGCCTCAAATTGTGGGGCGGATTGGAAATGCGGTTCCTCTTTTAACTGATCTGAAGCGATGAATGATTTGATAATCGGAAAAGGATTGAGATTCGCTCGAATGGATAGGCGAGCTTTTCCTGTGTCTCTCTCCCACTCCCCAGAAGCTTGAAGGATGCCCCCTGCATCCTTAATTTGGAGCGTAGGCACACGGAGCCTACCGTCCGTGTATTCACCCTGAATTTTTAGCTCCGAAAATGCCAGGTCCTTCCTATTGATTCTCGGACAGGTGATTGAAAGCTCTGGTATTTTCAAAGATCCGGGCTGATTCGCATCCATTTCGAAAGTGCCTTGAATAAGTGGCTCCCCGTGCGGAAAGGACGTTTCGGCGAGAAATGTTAGGATTTTTTCATATGGCAGATTCTGGGGATTCGAATTTTTATCATGCTCTGGCAACTGCAAAGCGAATGGATTTTTGACTTCCCCGGTAAATAGAATGCGTATGCCTTCGACCGTTGCTGCAAACGAACTCACACGCATGCTGTCTCCCAAGAGAATTATTTCGGCATTGATGCCCTTGATCGCAACGCGGCGGTCGTCCAGCGAATTCGGGAGCGGAATCGATGCATCAGCCTCCCTGAGCGACAGACTGTCCACAACGACACGCCGCTGCATGAGTTCGCCTAGGCTGATGGAGATCACGACTTGGTTGATAGACGCCAACGCTTTGGCGTTGTTACCGCGTTCCCGGACTCGAACATCCCTTGCGACAAGTCCCATAAATGGATTTATGGAGAGATGGCCGATACTGACTTCGAGAGTTGGACTACTTAGAGCCTGACCAAGTGCCTCCTTGGCACCAAAGCCGATTCCATGGACGCGTTGATAATATACGGCTGACGGTATGCCAATAAAGATCAGCACAAGTGCCAATCGCACCGTGGACTTGAAAAGAAAATAAACAATGGGATGAACCTTCATTTCAGCAGTCACATAAGGTGCAACGGATCGACGTCCACCGCGACAAAAACATCCTCGGGCATTGGCAGGGTATCAAGCGTAGCGCGCGCGAGACGCGAGAGCAGAAGCGAGGACGGGCCTCGCAGCGTGACTTGAAAACGATAGTAAGTCTTCGCCTTTTCCAATGGGGCAGGCACACCTTCACCAATTACAAGACCCGCTGGCGCAGCAGCTTTCAGTTTCCGTGAGAGGGTTTGGGCTGAAAACTCCACGCGCTCGCGCATTGCGCCACGCAGAGTGATCATCACCATCCGGCCAAATGGCGGGTAGTCGAAGCGTTTCCGGAATTCCATTTCCTGCTCCATGAAACCCTCGAAATCATGATGCCTTGCAAACTGGATCGATGGGCTGAATGGCGTGAATGTTTGCACATACACCTCGCCCTCCATCTCGCCCCGGCCAGCGCGACCCGCCACCTGCGTGAGAAGTTGGAATGTCCGCTCGCCAGCACGGAAATCCGGGATGTGCAGGCCAAGGTCGGCATTCACGATTCCCACAAGCGTGACGTTCGGAAAATGGAGTCCCTTGGCGATCATTTGTGTGCCGAGAAGGATATCGATGCGGCCTTCTTTAAAAGCTCCGAGTGTCTCACGATAAGCCTCCTTACGCGTCATAGAGTCGGCATCCATGCGGGCGATACGGGCTTTCGGGAAGATGCGTTTCAGTGCCTCCTCGACCTTTTGCGTGCCGGTTCCCGAGTATCGGACTTTTGGATCCGAGCATTTCGGACAGGTCTTCGGCGCACGACTGCTATGTCCACAAATATGACACATCAAGCGCTCGGCAGCGCGGTGGTATGTCAGGGAAACACTACAGTCCGGGCACTGGCACACATGGCCGCATGCCTCGCAGATCATGGAGGTCGAAAATCCCCTGCGGTTGAGAAAAAGAATCGTCTGTTCCCCCTTTGCGATTCGCCCTTCCACAGCCTCACGCAGGGCACGGGAGAGAATTCCACCCTCAGGATCATTCCGCGTGGGACGCCTCAGATCTATGACCCGCACAACCGGCATGCTTTTGTCATCCACCCGCTGGTCGAGACGCACGAGTTGGTATTTTCCAGACTGGGCATTGTGCCAACTTTCGAGGGATGGCGTTGCGCTTCCCAATAGGACGGCCGCGCCTTCACGATTGCCGCGCAGCACAGCCATGTCGCGCGCATTGTAGCGCGGGGCCTCGTCCTGTTTGTAGGAGTTTTCATGTTCTTCATCGACAATGATAATCCCGGGGTTTTCGATGGGGGCAAAAATCGAACTTCTGGCGCCAATCACGATTCTTGCCGTGCCGTTGTGAATTTTGTGCCATTCGTCGTGCCGTTCCCCTTCCGAGAGATGGCTGTGCAGCACGGCAATCTGGTCCTGCATCTCGGCGAAGCGGGACTTGAATCGTTCAACTGTTTGAGGCGTGAGGGAAATCTCTGGAACCAGAACCAGAGCGGTTCTCCCGGTGTCTATCGCATGCCGGATGGCGCGCAGATAGATTTCCGTTTTCCCCGAACCGGTGACGCCGAAGAGCAGAATCGGCTTGTCGGGTTTGGCCATGGTTTCGACCACAACCTTCATCGCTGCCTCCTGCTCGGCATTCAAAGTCAACTCGGCACCTGCCACAAAGCGCTCGGAGTAGGGATTTCTGGAAATGACCGAGGCCTCGATGATAACCAAGCCGTTCTTTTCCAAAGCGCGAAAGACACTTTCATGGACCCCAGCCTTGATTGATGCTTCCGTAACAAGTGTTGCCTCCTCTGTCAGCGCGCGCAACGCTTCCGCCTGGCGCGGGGCTCGGCACGCGACAGCTTGATAATCCTCCTCCGAGAATGCCCTCGCGGCCCGCACCGTATTCTGCTTTTTGGCCCCGACTTTCCCGTCCCTGACTGCGACCGGCAGCACACTCCGCACGGCCGTTTCGAGTGGACAGCAGTAGTAGTCGCTCATCCAACGCGCTAACTCCAACAGCGACGGACGGATCATGGGCTTCTCATCCAGTAGAGATGCGATGTCACGCACCTTGGAAAATTCTGATTCCTCCACGATTTCAATCACCGTGCCAGGTAGAAGCCGAGTCCTCACGGGCACACGAACCCTTGAGCCAATCCCAATGGCCGCCTTCATAGCCTTAGGAACACTGTAATCCAGCATTCGTCCGGCAGCTTGGTCAGGTAGCACTCTCACAAACATTCCGCCGAATATCCCCGTCATCGACGCCTGCTGCAAGCCTTGCTCCTTG
>JBIJCR010000155.1:0-3438 GCA_044344595.1 Terrimicrobiaceae bacterium | reverse complement strand
TGACATGAGGGCGACTAAATGTAAAATGCACTTGCAATGATTACTCGACCGATTTGGATGCAGCGTTTGGAGAGGGCATGGCAAGAGGTGCCCTTGGTGTGGCTGGCGGGTGTGCGGCGCGTGGGCAAGACGGTTCTGGCCAAGGAATTTGGCGATTCGGAGTTCCTGAACTGCGATTTGCCTGGAGAGGCATGGCGGTTGGAGGATCCCGAGGCGTTTTTCAAGTCGGTGCGCAAACCGCTGGTAGTTCTTGACGAAGTCCATCAGCTGCCCGATCCGAGCCGAATTTTGAAAATTGCGACGGATGCCTTCCCGCATTTGCGCGTGCTGGCGACTGGATCTTCGACGCTTGCAGCGAGCCGGAAGTTTCGAGACACGCTCACAGGGCGGAAGCGCGTGGTGGCATTGACTCCGGTGCTGGCCGAGGAATTGGAGGCTTTCGGCATCGCGGACATGGAAGCTCGCGTTTTGCGAGGAGGTCTACCGCCGGCCCTCCTGCGGGATGGCCCCGACTGGGAGTTTTATTCCGAATGGCTCGACTCGTATTTCGCGAGGGATGTCCAAGAGCTTTTCCATGTCGGAAAACGGACCGAGTTTTTGCGGATGGTATCGCTGGTTCTCAGGCAGAGCGGCGGGTTGCTGGAGATCACGAGCTTGGCAAAGCACACCGGAGCGAGTCGGCCCACGGTAATGAACTGGCTCGATGTGCTGCAAATCACGCAAGTCGCCCGGATGGTGCGACCGTTTTCTGGCGGAGGCCGCCGCGAGATCATTGCGCAGCCGAAGCTCTACGCTTTCGACACGGGTTTCGTGTGCCATGCGCGCGGATGGGACCGCTTGAAGCCTGAAGACCTTGGGGTTCTTTGGGAGCATTTGGTCTTGGACACGCTTGTGGCCGCACCAGCGCGAGAAATCCTCTTCTGGCGTGACAAATCCCAACGCGAAATCGACTTCGTCGTTCCCCGTTCGCGGGATGCCGTGGATGCTATCGAATGCAAATGGAATCCCACGGCGTTCGAACCCGAAAACCTCTCCGCCTTCCGCTCCATTTACCCCAGCGGTCGCAATGTCGTTTGCTGTCCGAATCTCACAAAACCCTACCAGCGACATTTTGGTGATTTGTTCGTCGAGTTCATGAGCGCAAAAGACCTGCGAGTTTTTATTTAATGATTTGACCACCGAGGACACGGAGATTGAGATTCAGTTTGAAGAAAACAACCGCTTTGCGAAGGGGCTTGGTTGAGGATTCAGCGACGGTTTGCGTGTCGGCGGGAGCGTCGCCGACTGCTATGGGTGCGGCTTGAGGGGTTGGCGAGTGGCTGGTGAAAAAGTCATGAATTTTGGATGTTGGATGTTGGGTTGCGGGAAGGCCGGTGTGGCGAGTTGCGAGTAACTGGTGAAGAAATTTGGATTGAAAGTTAGGTCTCAGGCGATCTTATCCAAGACCGCATGCTTGAACCACGCTGGGACTTCATGCGTCTTAAGCTCAAGTGTTCGCCCATCCGTGATTTCAGCCAACCAAGTGTGCGAGCTATTGGCGTTATTGGTAGAGTTGTCGAAGATGTAGGCTCTGTTTGTGTGCCTGATGGCATCAATGAGTAGCTCGAGTGATTTGTAATACCGGGCAATAATTTTTTCGGCTGGGACATCGTGACCTTTCAACGCGACACGATTCGCCACACGGGAGATATTGATCTCAGGGTCGTCAGTGGCCACATAGTAAAGATAGGTGCGGTAGCCGACCTGCTGGGCCTGTTGAAGCAAATCTACTTTGCCGGGGTGGGACATCACTGTTTCAAAGGTGAAGGTCTGCCTGTTTGCATGAGGGTGAGAATTTCAAAGCCGGTGGGACATCACTGTTTCAAAGGTGAAGGTCTGCCTGGCATGCAGAAGTTTCTTGCAAATAAAGTCCACAAGCACACTGGCGAAGTAGGAGTTGGCCAAGCCTGAAGGAAAGCAGAGCCGGCCTTCAATAAAGCTCAAAGCCTCGGCTGCTTTGGAAAATCCTTTTTCTTGAAGAAACATCGATCCGGTGAACGCGAGTAGCACCTCCTCACCCGTCGCTTGGATGCCGAAACTCTGCAAGTCTGCGTAGGATGAGCTTTTGATACCGGCTTCGATCTCATCGGGATTCAGATACACTCCCAGCAAAGGCTCCGGCAGGTAGGACTTCAGCACACTCTTCCCTGAGCCGTTCGGGCCCGCAAACATCCGCAATCTGGGGGTCTCCGAACTCACTGGATCGTATAAATAGCGCCGCGTTTCACGGGAGTGGATGGCTCGATTTGCTTGACCACTTCCTTGCGGCCATCCGGGAAAACCCTCATTACAAAAGCCCCTTCGGTCTGGAGCACACTTTGGCCGGACGCCAAGACACTCCGTCTCGCGGCTGCAAAGGCCTCACCAGAGAGTGCTGGAAATTGGCTCTCGAGTTGTTGAATATCTTGGTCGGACATGGATTGAGCTTAGCGAGTTTGTATCGTTAAATCAACGGCGCGGGCGCGGAGTGTAAATTTTCAAGAGTCGATGCGCTCTCGATGCCGGATTTCATGGTTTTCAGCGTTTGACGGGTTGAGGTTCGAGGAGGTGGCGGATGATTGTTTCAGTTTCGAAGAAGACATCTACCTTGCCGCGTGTCTTGGGCAATGGTTCGGGGTCGGTTTGCGTGGCAACGGGAGTCCTTTTCAACCCGTGACGGTTCGTCACGGATTGACTGCATGAGGGCTTGGCTTTGAATTGTGGCGAATTCGCCTTAATTGAACGCGAGTTTCTGTGTAGGCGATTTCTGCGACGAATTGTTGCAGAAGTGAGATCGCTCCTACCACACTTTCCACCAAGGTTTGTCGTCGCTTTTTGCGTCGCCTTGAGCTGCGGGTGCGGTTGATCCAGCTCCGCTGGCGTTGAAGGCTATGAGGTTTTCGGTGGAGCGGTCGAGTTTTACACGGTTGCTGGTGGCTTTGGTGACTTCTTGGCCGAGGCCTATATTGTCGAGGCGGGTTTCGACATCGAGGACGCTGAGGCCTTTGGAGTCGAATTCGCGGGGCCAGACGGCGCTGATCTTTTCCATATCGGCGAAGTCGGTTTGGATTTTCTGGAAGTCTTCGGAGCTGATGCCAGAGAACTCCAGGCGCTTCATGGCTCCGAGGTCGGTTTCGGTGACCCAACGGGCGAGGATTTTATTAAAGAGCGGCGGGGTGCCGTCGTTCTTGCCTGCGGTGCTGAGGACTTTCTGAATGACATCCCTCGCGGCCATTTCCTTGGAGTCGAGGTCACTTTCCACATTTTCGGTGCCAGGCAACGCGGCAACGGCCACGACTTCGCCGGTCTCGGGGCGGATGGCGCGGAGTTCACCACCGACCGAGAAGACATGCTGGGGCAAGCTGCCGTAGAAGCTTTGCTTGCCGACATAGCGGGCCACGATGTTGCCTTCGATCAAGA
>JBIJCR010000154.1:0-3463 GCA_044344595.1 Terrimicrobiaceae bacterium | reverse complement strand
AATCCGATGAATTGCTCCGCCTCGCGGGAACGAGGGATTTCGTGGACTACGGACTAGAACCCGAATTCATCGGGCGCCTTCCTGTTCGGGTCGTGTGCGACAGCCTTGGCGAGCAGGACCTCTTCGACATTTTGCAGAAATCGGAAGGCAGCCTCATCCGGCAGTATGAGCGCGCCTTCGCGGCCTATGGAATCGAGGCCGTTTACTCCACGGATGCCCTTCGGTATATTGCCTCCTTGGCCGCTCGGGAAAGCACTGGCGCGCGTGGACTCATGACCGTGTGTGAGCGCCTCATGCGCGACTTCAAATATGAGCTCCCCGGCGCTCGTGTGCGCTCGCTTGAGATTACTTCTGCAGTCTTTGACAATCCCTCAGCCAGAATCCAAGAGCTCCTCAAACTGGGGGAGGAGGAGGCCAGACACACACAGCGCCTTGTCATCGAGCAGTTCGCCGAGCGCTTCGGCGGACAGCATGGTTTCGTCCTTCGCTTCGAACAGGCGGCCATTGATGCGATCTTGCGCATGGCCTTTGAAAAAAACATTCCCGCTCGCGACTTGTGCGAAAGCCTGTTTAAAGATTATCAATTTGGTTTGGGGCTAATCTCTCGGAACAGCGGCCAATCGGAGTTTCTCATTCCCGTCGAAGCGGTGGAGGCTCCAGATCGCGTGCTGAGCCAGTGGGTCGTCTCCTCGTACCGTACCAAAGAAGAAAATGAGAAACCTTAAAGTCAGCGTTGTCATCGGCGCAATCACCATTGTTTTGTCGCTGCTCTTGTATGCCACCGGCCTACCCTCCTTCATTGATGGAGGGCTGCTGAAATTTCTCGAGATTCCCCAAGACGGGCGCCCCATTGCCGGCACCCCTTGGATCACATCCCTGATTTTTGCTTTTGGAATCGCCTGGGTCTGGGTGGATTTGATGAATCGTGGACAGAAAATCATCATCTCAGCGGCATCCCTCGTGCTCCTTTGCACATGGGCACCCGTGCTTGCTCTAAATGGAAAATTCTTCTCGCCCATGCTCCCCGTTTTCGCTGTCCTTTGCAGCACTGGCCTCGCATTCGCTTGGGAGCAAACACGCCACGGGCAGCGCAATCAATTTCTCGGGCGTCTTTTTGGTCTCCGCCTCTCCAAGAAGGCATTTCAATCGGTCCTTGCCTCGGATGCCACACCGGATTTCCCAGGTCGCGTCATTAATGCCTCGGTGCTCGTTATTGCCGTTCAAAACCATGCCGAACTCATGGAGGCCCTTCCTCCCGAGAGTTACACAGCCATAACGAATCTTTATTTAAAAACGGCCTCCGACTACCTTGTCGAATCCGGAGCCTACCTCGACGAGTGCAATGGCGAGTGCATACGCGTCGTCTTCGGCGCTCCGATTGGGGACTCTCGTCACGCCGTTCGCGCCTGCCGCGCTGCTGTCGATCTCGCCACACGGCTGGATGAGTTGAACAAGGAATGCGACGCGAGATGGCAGCGCCGTCTCGATGTGCGCATGGGCCTGGATACGGGCGACATCATCGCGGGCGTCTTTGGTGGTGGTCGTTTGGGAAGCTACAGCGTAGCCGGTCCCGCCGTGGATTTTGCACGCCGCCTTTGCGCCACCAGTTCCATGTATGGAGCCCGAATCCTCATCGGACCCGATGCCTATACGCCCGCCTCGGAATCCGTCGAAGTGCGTCCGATTGAAATCCTAAAGGTTGCCGAAAAGCGCCGCCGTGTGGAAATTTACGAAGTCCTCTCTCACAAGCATGCTCTCTCGCCCGAGCGCGAGCGCAGCCGCGACCATTTCTGGACCGGTGTCCTCCACTACCGCGAAAAACAATGGGACAAGGCTGTCGAGGAATTTACCAAGGCACGCATCACTGGTATTCCTGACGCGGCGTTGGATTTCTACCTCCGCCGCATCGAGCAGGCCCGCCTCCAAAAAACTGACGTGCACAAGGACTCCGTGCCCACCCTTTTCCATGCAGTTTGAACTTCCCCGCATCCTTACGCCCCATCAGGTGCGCCAGGAACGCGACTATCTTCATAGCCAGGAAAAAAAACTAGTCTTCACCAATGGATGCTTCGACATCCTTCACAGGGGCCACACGCAATATCTCGCCTTCGCGCGGGCACAGGGCGACGCACTCGTCGTGGGACTCAATAGCGACGCTTCTGTCCGTCGAGCCAAAGGCCCCACACGCCCCGTCAACACCGAGCAGGATCGCGCTTTTGTCCTCGGTTCCCTCCGTGCCGTGGATTACGTCGTCATCTTCGACGAAGATGAACCCCGCGACCTCATTTCCCAAATCCTCCCCGATGTCCTCGTGAAAGGCAAAGACTGGGCCCACTATGTTAGCGGACGCGATATCGTCGAAGCTCACGGTGGCAAAGTTGTCTTGGCCGACATGGTCGAAGGCAAATCCACCACCGCCACTATCGAACGCCTTCGCGCCTGATCCAAGTTACCGCAGTTTCCAAAACATCACGGCGGTGATGATGATGCCAATAATTGAAATGAGGTGACGCACAGATTGTTGTGGAAGTCGCTGGGAGTAGGTTGAGGCGATGTAGTAGCCCACGAATGCTCCGGCCGTCATGAGAGCCATGCGTGGCCAATCAATCAATCCGCTCGCCGTGAACCAGGCTGCAGCCACCAGATTGATGAGCGAACCCAGCACGCTTTTAAGCGTGTTCATTTGGTGAATGTTTTTGAACCCCATGAAACCAAGGGTTGCCAACATGAGAATGCCAATGCCGGCACCGAAATATCCCCCGTAAATGGAAACCAGAAATTGGAACAATAGAGCCACGATCAAGTGTGGGCGGCCTTTAGCTGAGGAATCGAAAGCGTGGACTCTTCTGGCAAAGCGCCCGCTTGCGACTCCCTGGAGCATGAAAAGGACAGTCGCAAAGAGAACGAGGTAGGGTACAAGTTCAGCGAAGATCCGCTCGCTGCTGCACGTCAGCAAGATACTGCCGATCCACCCCCCTGCGATGCTGGCGGGGATGAATGTCGTGAACCAAGGTTTCACATCGGTGATGTGGTTTCGGTATCCGTAAATACTACCAACCATTCCAACCACAAGCGCAAGGGTGCTCGTGGCATTCGCAATCAGTGGGGGAACTCCGAAGAGGATCAGCGTGGGAAATGTGATGAGAGTGCCTCCGCCAGCCACTGCATTGATCGCTCCCGCAGCACAAGAGGCGGTGAGGAGTGATACAATTTCGATCCAAGACATCTGAAACTTCTACTCGCTGATTTCATGTGATTCCATCCGAATGTCCTTTTTCTCTTTGCGATCCTCCAGGTGGGCTTTCCCCGGGGTTCGCTTTCCCAATGCTTGATCGGTGCGCCATGTGTTGTATCGAGTGAAGCATTCCTTCAATCCTTCCCTTAGATCACATAGCGTTCCGTATTCGTTCAAATACACATCCTCGTATTTCAGCGTTCTCCAAAGTCGCTCGATGAAAACATT
>JBIJCR010000070.1:0-12237 GCA_044344595.1 Terrimicrobiaceae bacterium | reverse complement strand
ACCGAAACCCCTCACGGCTTTCACCCTCTGGGTGAACCTCCATCAACTCCCTGATCGTGCTCATGGCCCCTTTCTATCTGCTTCTCTGCCTTTTTACACGACTTTCAACTGCGGCTTATAGGTTTATAGATCAACCTAAGTGCGCCAATTAAGGAAAGACCGATGAGCAGCCACTCGAAGGCTTTTTGATTAATTTTGCCTAAAAGAAATTTGCCCGCGAAAAGTCCAATCAGGACGGCGGGGGCGAGGAGGAGATTGAAGAGAAGGGTTTGGAAAGTGATGAGGCCGAGCGATGTGCTGAAGGGGACTTTAATGATGTTGATTAAAAAGAAAAACCAGGCGGCGGTGCCGACGAATTCGTATTTTGGCAAGCGATTGGCGAGGAAGTAGACGGTCATAGCAGGACCGGCCGCGTTGGCCAGCATGGTTGAGATACCGGCAAGAAGGCCCAGTGGCCAAGCCACGACAGGGTGGTCTGCAACTATTTTTTGAAGCTGAGTGGAACATTTCTGAAGGATCGTCAGCAATAGAAGGGCGAGGATAATCCATCCGATAACTGGGGTGAAGAGACCTGTCGGGATGCGTGGCATGAGCCACCAGCCTGAAATGACTCCTAGAACGGCTGCGGGCAGGATTTGCACGAGAAGTCGCCACACTGTGAATTGGCGAAACGCGTGGATGGCGAAGAGGTCGGCTAGGATGAGCATTGGGAGGATCACACCGGTGGATTCCCTCGTGGGCATGACTTGGGTCATGAGAAGAATGCCGGGAATAGCCATCGCGCCGAAGCCGGATTTGCTGATGCCTACACACGCTGCCGCAAGGATGGCAAAGAGCCATTGTGGCGCGGCGAGATCGAATGGGGTTGGCACAGATCAGGCGTCCGGTTTGGCTGGAGGCGGTGGCTCGGAAGAGAACGAGAAGGCAGAGTTTTTCTCCTCTAGGTAGCCAATGGTCCAACTGCTGGGCAGGAGGACGACCCAAAAGCCGGACGCATCTTGTGCGAGCACACAGCCAGATGGGAGGAGCAACTCAGGACGAGAGGCGAGGGGAGCGCCGTCCTTCTGCGGCCAGCGGGCAAATTGCCACGGGGCGGACTCGACACGGCAGTCCGCGCTGTATTCGGTCTCGAGGCGGTATTGCATGACCTCGAATTGAAGTGGCCCCACCGCGCCGAGGAGGGGCACACGCTGAATGGCGTCGGGAAGTTCAAATTGCTGGGCGACGCCTTCTTTGAGCAGTTGGTCGAGACCCTCGCGGAAGCGTTTAAATTTTGCCGTGCTGGAGTTTCGCAGGTAGGCGAAACATTCCGGCGCGAAGCGGGGAATCTCGTGGTAGGCGAGGGATGAATCCTCTGTTACCGTGTCTCCAATCAGAAAATCGTAATTCCCCACGATGCCCACGACATCGCCGGCCCAGGCTTCATCCACCGTCTCGCGATCCTGTGCGAAGAGGCGTTGGGAGTTGCCGAGGCGAATGGTTTTACCGAGGCGCGAATGGGTGGCAACCATGTCACGGCGGAAGCAACCGGAGACGACGCGAATAAACGAAACGCGGTCGCGGTGTTTGGGGTTCATGTTAGCCTGGATTTTAAAAACAAAACCGGAGAAGGCCTCTGAATGGGGATCGATGGTTTTTCCGGAACTCAATCGGGGAGCGGGTGGGGGAGCGAGTTGGAGAAAGTTGTCGAGAAGGAGCTGGACGCCGAAGTTGTTCGCCGCGCTGCCGAAGAAGACCGGCGTGGCCTTGCCGGCGCGCACGGCCTCGAAGTCAAAATCCGTCCCCGCTCCGTCGAGCAGGTCGAGTTCGTCGCAGACCTTTGCATGGACATCTGGCGCGAGTGCGGCTCGTACAGTTTCGTCCTGTATGCCAGCCACGAAGACGGGCGCACGGTAGGCTCCCGCAGGTGTCTTCTCAAAGAGGTGCACGGACTTTTCCTTGCGGTCGAAAACGCCGCGAAACTCGGGGCCATCGCCCAGTGGCCAGTTCATGGGAAGGGCGTGGATGCCGAGCACAGACTCCAACTCATCCAATAGCTCCAGCGGGGGGCGCGCCGGACGGTCGAGCTTGTTCATGAAGGTGAAAATCGGAACGCCTCGTTTGCGGCAAACCTCGAAAAGTTTGCGTGTTTGGGACTCGATGCCCTTGCCGGCGTCCACAACCATCACGGCTGCATCGACCGCAGTGAGGACGCGGTAGGTGTCCTCCGAGAAATCCTTATGGCCGGGAGTGTCGAGGAGGTTCACCACGCAGTCGCGGTAGTCGAACTGCAAGACGGTGGATGACACAGAGATCCCGCGTTGTTTTTCAAGTTCCATCCAGTCGCTGGTTGTGGCGCGCGCATTTTTGCGGGAAGTCACGCTACCGGCGAGTTGGACGGCGCCGCCGTAGAGAAGAAATTTTTCGGTGAGGGTGGTCTTGCCAGCATCAGGATGCGAGATGATGGCAAAAGTTCTTCGGCGCGCGATTTCGCGCTCTGCAGTGGTCATATTTCAAAAGGTTTTGGAAGCGTGGTCAGGAAGCGGGCACCGGATTTTGTGATAAGGGCGACATCCTCGTGGCGCACGCCGCCGAGTCCGGGCATGTAGATGCCGGGCTCGACCGTGATGACCTGTCCCGGCAGGAAAATGGTGTCGGAAAAACGGGGCGACTCATGGATTTCGAGGCCGAGTCCGTGGCCGGTGCCGTGGAAGAATCCTTGCCAGCGTCCGTTTTTGATCTCCGTGGTATAGCCCTGCGTAGCGAAATGTTTTTTCACCATGTTGTGGATGATGCGGCCTTCGGTGCCGGGCTTCATGGCGTCGTGGGCGAGTTTTTGTCCAGCGAGGCATGTTTCCCAAAGGTGGCGCTGGGCGTCTGTCGCCTTGCCACGAACAACTGTGCGGGTGATGTCGCCGAACCAGCCGGTGCGGGCGTCGCGGGGGAAGATGTCGAGGATGATCAGTTGGTTCGCAAAAAGTGGGCCGGAGCCGCGAGCGTGGGGGTCGCATGCCTGCTCACCGCACGCGACGATTGTATCTCCACGAGCTTCGCCGCCGCTGCGCAGCACGGCGGTCTCCATTTCGATGCGGAGTAGTTCCGAGGTGAGCATTTTTCCGTTGAATGACAGGCTGCCGTCTTTGCGGATGCGGGTGGAACGGAGGATTTCGATGCCACGAGTCATACCAGCTTCGGCTATGTGGAGGGCTTTTTCGATGAGCTGCACCTCTTGGCGGGATTTGATTTCCCGCTCGGGTTGAAAGGCTCCGCGCGCGGGCTTCAGATCGAGTCCCTCTCTTTTCAGGTCTCGCGCGAGGCCGAGTGGAAAGTCATGGGGAACCTTGATCTCGCGAACGCCTTTCGAGGCGATCCATGCGGCGGTCACCTTTGCTTGCGAGGGCTTTTTATCGTTCGATTGGCGGACTGTTTTTTCGACCTCTGAATAAGAATCGACCACGTCCACCTTGGCCTCGACCCGGCCGCGATCGACTTCGAGATCGCTCAAGAGAATGTGTTTTTTTCCAACAACCTCAAGGTATGCGAAAGAGTCTGGCGCGCGGAAATGTGTGGCGTAAAGCAAGTCCGCGCAGGTCTCGGGGGATCCGAAAATAAGCTTGGGTCGCGACATCCAACAACCATAGCAACCGCTTAGGGAAATGCCAGCGGGACTCAAAATGATTTCAGCAGCCGCATCGCTGTGACAGAGTCACAGCATGTTGCCAAATTTTGTTCTCATAGGGTTCATGGGATGTGGGAAATCCAGTGTCGGTCGGAGGTTGTCCAGCCTCACGGGCCATCGTTTTGTGGACACGGACGAACTGGTCGTGAAGGACGAGGGCAGGAGTATTCCTGAAATCTTCGCAGCCTGCGGCGAGGAGGGTTTTCGTGAGATCGAGCAAAGGGTGCTTGCCGATCTCGTCGGCGTCGCCGGCGTGGTGCTCTCAACCGGAGGCGGGGCTATTTTGCGCGATGCCAACCGAGAGGTGCTAAAGAAGATCGGTATTGTTGTATGGCTTGATTCTGATCCGAACATTCTCTTCGATCGCGCGATTCGAAGTGGCAAGCGTCCGCTTTTGCAAACGCCAAACCCGCGAGAGACATTTCATCAGCTCCTATCTGCGAGGAGATCTATTTACGAGTCAGCTGCGGATTTCCGCTTCGACTCGACTCATGTGAATCAAGACGAGGCTGCTCGAAAGGTTCTGGAGCAGGCGATGCGCCTCCAGTCCCAGAGACCCTGAATTTGGCTTAGGGTAGCGGGAACCGCGCTGTGAAGCCTGTCACCTCGCGCCGCAGTGCGGCCAAGCGGGATTCATCGTGCCGGGCGTCGAGCGCCGTATGGATGAAATCAGCAACCTGCATCATGTCATCTTCACGGAGGCCGCGAGTGGTCATGGCAGGAGTGCCAATGCGGATACCGCCGGTTTTCATGATGGACTCGGTGTCGAAAGGGATTGCGTTTTTGTTCACCGTGATCGCTGCTTTGTCGAGCACCACCGAGGCTTCGGAGCCGGTGATACCACTAGGGCGGAGATCAACGAGCAGGACATGGTTGTCGGTGCCGCCGGAGACAATGCGGTGGCCAAGTTTGGAGAGTCTGGCCGCCAGCGATTTAGCATTGTTCACGACCTGCTGTGCATAGGTGCGAAAGCCTGGCTGCAGGGCTTCCTGGAAGCAAACCGCCTTCGCTGCAATGACATGCATGAGCGGTCCGCCTTGCACGCCTGGGAAAACCTGGCTGTCGATCTTCTTGGCGAACTCTTCTTTGCACATGACCAAACCAGCACGCGGGCCACGCAGGCTCTTGTGTGTGGTTGTCGTTACAAAATCCGCGTGCGGGAAGGGCGAGGGGTGCACCCCTCCGGCGACGAGTCCTGAGATGTGAGCCATGTCCACGAAGAGGTAGGCTCCTACAGCATCCGCAATTTCGCGCATGCGTTTGAAATCAATGATACGCGGATAGGCAGAAGCGCCGGCGGTGATCATCTTGGGTCGAACCTCTTCGGCCTGGCGAGCAAGGGCATCGTAGTCGATGATCTCGGTTTCGCGGCTCACGCCGTAGTGGTGAACCTCATAAAGTTTTCCTGAAAAATTCGCCTTGTGTCCGTGCGTGAGGTGACCTCCGTGGGCGAGATCCATTGTCAGGATTTTGTCGCCGGGTGCCAGCACGCTGAAGTAGACAGCCATATTTGCTTGGCTGCCGCTGTGAGGTTGGACGTTGACATGCTGCGCTCCGAAGAGTTTCTTCGCCCGCTCGATGGCGAGTGTTTCCACGATGTCCACATGCTCGCAGCCTCCGTACCAACGGCGGCCTGGGTAGCCTTCAGCGTATTTGTTGGTAAGGCAGGATCCCTGCGCCTCCATCACGGCGCGGCTCGTGAAGTTCTCAGAGGCGATCAGTTCGATGTGCTCGAATTGGCGTTTGTATTCCTTCTCGATGGCTGCTGCGATTTCGGGATCGGTTTCAGTGAGGGCGGAGAGTCCGGTTTGGGATTCGGCGGATGTCGTCATGGGTTTTTGATTAATGATTCGTAATACGGATGGCATGGCCTGCTCGATACTGCGTTTGCACTCGGCATAGACCGCCCGGCCTTGGCCAATCGGGTCTGGCACATCGGGGGTGCCTTGTTCGTCGAAGCGAAGCAGGCGGACTTTGTGGATGTATTCGGGGAAAAACATATCCACCAGACGTTCGTGCTCGCGTGTCATGACGAATACATGGGATGCTTTTTCCAACAAATCCTCGCTGAGCGGTTGGCTGCGGAATTTCGAGAGGTCGATGCCTTGTGCTGCAAGGACATCCACCGCATCGCGGCTCGCTGGAGCTCCCTTTAGGGCGCTGATTCCGGCTGAATAGACGCAAATATCATCCCATTCAGAGGACATACTTCGAAAAAGCGCCTCCGCCATGGGGCTTCGGCAGATGTTCCCCGTGCAGATGAATAAAACGCTTCGTTTTGATTTCTGGCTCATTCGGTATGTCGCATTTTACTTTGGCCGAGTATCATGTCAAACGCTGTCGGGCCCCAGATGAAATGGGTATCAAGGTTCCGTGGCATCTCCAGCGCTTGCAGGCTTGCTGGTGTCTTTATACCAAAGTATGCCATGCTTGCGGAGGTTCAATACCAGTGCACGCAGGTTGTTTGCCATTTCACGATTGCTGACGAGTGTGCCCAGTACACCGCTTCCCGATTTGGCCTGATCGACAAGCTTGTGCATGGCGGAGAGCGTTTGCTGAAGCTCGTCAGCAGCTTTTCTTGCGGAGTCCATCGTTGCCTTGCCGCTGTTCAGAGTGGCGTCCAAATTCTTTGAGGCCTCTGCAATTTGCCCTGTGGCGGTTTGAAGATTTTTCATCGTGGCTGAAATGGAATCCAGCTCGGTCTTGGAAAGCAAGGTCGAGTCGAGCTTCTTAACAACGGCATTGATATTGCCTACGGTGGTCCGTAGGTCTGTGATCAGATCCCCCGCTCCGGCAGCCATTCCTGCGATGCCTCCATCATTGTCGGTGCCCTTGAGAACTGTTCCTGGCTTGATGAAGCCGGTTTCATTGCCGTCACCGTCGAGTGCGATTTCGATGTATTTGTCTCCAAGCAGGCCAGAACTGCCGATAGAAAATATGCTTCCCACGGGGATTTGCACCTGATCGAGAATGCGGACATCCACATAGACTCCTCGCATGTCGGGAAGAATCGTTGGTTCGTTAGTGATACGCCCAACTTTCGCTCCAGCCAGCAGGACCTCAGATCCGCGGAGAAGTCCACTGGCATTGGCGAATTCCACTCTTATATTGTAGTAGCTGGAGAATCCCTCCCCGAGTCGGCCGAAATAGACAACCATGAGCCCCACGGTTACTAGTCCGATAAGAATAAAAATTCCGACTTTGATTTGTGTGCTTTTTTCTTCGTTGCTCATTTGTGGTTCCTCAATAGATTGTCTCTCCTGATCTTCCATCCACAAAATCCCTGATTGTTGGATCTGTGGTTGTGCGGAGGTCGTCTGTTGTGCCTTTGAAATAGATGCGTCCTTCGTTCAGAAGCGCCACGCGGTCTGCAATGTGGTTGCAGCTCACCATGTCGTGGGTGACGACGATGGAAGTGACGTGCAGTTCTGCCTGTAGACGGCGTATGAGTTTGTTGATGCTGTCTGAAACGATGGGGTCGAGCCCTGCCGTGGGTTCATCATAGAGAATGACATCCGGCGGCGAAATGATGGCTCTGGCTAAGGCCACCCGCTTGCGCATGCCTCCGCTTAGGTTCACTGGCATTTTTTTTTCATGGCCCCGCATGTTGACCATGGCGAGGGATTCGTCGACCTTTTGCTTGATCATTTCGGGGTCGCGTTCTCCGCGCTCGCGGAGCGGGAAAGCAACATTATCAAAAACATTCATCGAGTCGAAAAGGGCACCATCTTGAAAGAGCATGCCGATTTTTTTTCGGACAGGTTCGAGATCCCGTTCCTTGAGGGTGGTGACCTCCTTGCCTTCAAACATGATACTCCCGGAAACCGGGCGCATTAGACCAATGAGGTGCCGCAAAAACACGCTCTTGCCTCCGCCACTTTTCCCGAGCAGAACGAGCGTTTCGCCCTTATAAATTTCTAGTGAGATGCCTTTTAGGATTTCCTGGCCACCGATTTTTTGGACGAGGTCCGAGACTTGGATCAATGGTGCCCTCGTCATTGGCCGGCGGGAAAGAGAACATTGAGTGCCATGGTTAGGAAAAAATTTACTATGAGGATGGAGAGCGAACAATTCACTACGGTGGAAGTTGTAGCCCGTCCGACTCCCACGGCTCCATCCTTCGCATTGAGACCTTCGCGGCAACTGATGAAGACAATGACTCCTGCAAAGAAAAAGCTCTTCGCAAGCGACATGATGATGTCACTCGAATCCGCGAATTTTTGGGTGTTGGCCAGGAAGTAAACGCCAGAAATATTCAGAACATTCACTCCAACGTAGTAACTTGCCAGTATGCCGCAGCCTACGCATTCCACAACCAGAAAGGGCATGGAAACAAACATCGCCAGCGCCCTTGGCACCACAAGATAGTCAACCGGATTTACTGCCAGGGCACGCAGGGCGTCGATTTGTTGGGTGACCTTCATGGTGCCGATTTCTGCGCTCATGGCGGCACCCACACGCCCCGCCACCATTAAACCCGCAAGCACAGGGCCGAGTTCTCGGAACATAGATATGGCGACGACAGGGCCGACAGCGGTTTCCATATTCAAGCTCGCAAATTGGAAATACGCCTGAGCCGTAAAAACAGCACCCGTAAAGGCTCCGGTTACGATGACCACTAATTGAGAGCGGAATCCAATCTCAGCGATTTGCTGAATCACCAGCTTCGGTCGAATGCGGCCGCAGAAAATAGAAGTAATGCTCTCGCTGGCCAGTATGGCCACCTGGCCCAAAAAACTTAGAAACGCGGTGTAAAGATTTAAAAAAATCCCAAGAATTGGCATGCAAGTTTAAGCAGCGAGCTTCAGTAGATGCGCTGGGTTTTCTTGGGCGAGTTGGCCACTGGAGGAAATTGCCCTACAAAAAGTGCCTTCAGGCCAAGCTTTGTAAAGATTGACTCCAGAGTGCCAGTTGATGGTACGCCGCCTGCAAATTCCATGTATACTATATCATGGTTAGTATCTACTTTGTAGCAGAGGTTCGGTATCACATCCAACTCTAAGGCAAGACCGAGCATTTTCTCAGGCTGGCGAACTCCGGCTGCGTATATTTCCAACTCGCTCATCCCATGATCATGCCTCGCACTGGTTCCAAGGCAAGGCTGATTTTTAGTCGCAGAAAACTTGATTCCGGTTGAAATCCTCCGCGGCATCGGGCAGGGTCATTCTTTGCCCCGCCTCGAAATGATTTCCAAATTCTTTGCGATCTTTACTGCAATATTTTTTTTATTTTTCTCTGCTGCGTTTGCAGGCGATTCCGCTGATTTTTTTCTCAAGGCCTATCAAGACTATCAAGCTGGCGAAAAATTCGAGCGCGATGGGCGCCTGAGGGATGCGATGAATTCCTATGCATCCACTGTAGCTATTCTTGAAAGCGTTCGGAAAGACGACCCCTCTTGGCAGGAAAGTGCGGTGAATTTCCGCATGCGCAAGGCTCAGGAAAGTATCCAGCGTCTTCGAGCTATGGTCGCCTCTGAGCCCGAAAATCTGCCATCATATGAGGATCCGCTCCCGCTGAAAGGCTTTGAAATCGATATTCCCGAGCCTGCCATCACTGCACGTTCTCGACAGCAGAGCCTAGAGACTGGGAAGAAGACCGATTCGGGTTCCGAAATCGCTCGTGAGCAGATTGCTAGCTTGCAGCGTCAAGTCGCCGAATATAAAAAACTTCATGCCGATGAGAGGAAAAAGCGCGAGACTTTGGAGGGGCAGGTTGCCAGCGTCAAGACAGAGCTCGACAGAACCAAAACCGAGTTAGTAGCTACGAATTCCAGTCTCTCTCAGGCTACTGCTGCCATCCAGAATTTAAACCAGGAAAGGGATGCCCTGAAGAAAAAAGCGGATGAGCCCCAAGACAAAAAGATCGAGAAACTTTCCGAGCGCATAGCTCGACTCGAAGCGGAAAAGGAAGTCCTCCAAGACGAAAATACACGCATTGTTGGAAAGCTCGAAAAAGCTGCTGCCTACATTTCGGAAAGCAAAAATGTCCTCTCTGCCACTGATAAAGATCGTCAGAATGTCGCCTCGCAGCGAGATAAGGCTCTCGCCCGCATCAAGCGTCTCAAGGACAATAATGCTGAGCTCGACGCCCTTAAAGCGGAGAAGCAAGCTCTTCAAAAACAACTTGCGACCCAGAAACCCGATCTGGAGCGCTTGGCCAAGATGGAGTCTGATAACAAAGACCTCGCTCAAAGACTCGCTGTATCAGAAAAAAAGCTCGCCGAGGCATCCAACTCCAGTGGTCTTTCCAAAGCCGAAGCTGACGGGCTTCAAGAGGAAATCGAACTGCTCCAGGATCGCCTCGCAGCATCTCGGCAGGCCTTGGTGGCGCGCGATGAAAGCATCAAGTCAATCATGTCGCAACTCGATGAGGCCACCGGCGAGCTGGCTCGCCTTCGCCTCAACCCGGAGCCGAGCGAAGAGCAAAAACGCCTCTTCACTGAGAGCCAGCTCCTCCGCCAGATTGTTCTTCGTCAAATTCATGAACAAAGCGAGCGCACCCAGGTGGTATTGGACCTCGAAAATGAACTCGAGCGCCTTCAAGTGCAGTCCGAGGCCCTTGCATCCTCCATCGGTATGCTCTCAAATCCCCCACCGGTCTTGAAAGATGAGGAGCGAGCCCTCTTTCGCGAGCCAATCGTTGTTCTAAAGGATCCCGAAGTCGGGGGTGCTGCAATCTCTCTCACTATGGTCAAACCTCCTAACTCGGCCAACACTTCCCGGCAAACCTCCGGCGGTGCGGATGCCCTTACGGAGGATGCTATAAAACTTGTAGATGAAGCTTCATCCCTCGCCAAACAGCGTCGCTTCACGGATGCCGAGAAAAAATACCAGCAGGTCGTGGATGCTGCTCCGGAAAATCACTTCGCCCTCGCCAATCTCGCTGTCACTCAAATCCAGGCTGGCAAATTCTCAGCCGCCCAAGTCGCCCTGGAAAAAGCCCTATCCCTTAAATCCGATGACATCTTCGCCTCGGTTAACCTTGCTAATGTTTACTGCCGCCAAGGCCGCCTCGACGACTCGATAGCCATTCTTAACCGCGTCATTTCTACCGATCCGAAAAATGCTGTTGCTCATAATTACCTAGCAATTGCTCTCGGGAAAAAAGGCGAGACCGCAAAGTCAGAGGAATACCTCCGTCAAAGCCTCGCCATCGACCCAAACTACGCCAACGGCCATTTCAATCTCGCCGTCATGTATGCCAACTCCGAGCCCCCCTTGCTACAGCTTGCCAAGAAGCATTACGAAAAAGCCAAGCTCCTCGGCGCCGAACCGGATTCTCTTCTCGAGCGCCGTCTCGCTCAGATTCAGCCTGCGAATTGAACCTCCCAATCTGTGCGGAATGCTCCAAGTGAGCCTCTCCGCCGGGACTCGCGAAAAAATGTGAGTCCAAAGTTGCCATGCGGAACGAACATTGTTAAAACCACCAAGATTTATGGCTTACACCGTCACGCGTCCGCGCCTCACTTTGGCCGAAAAGATTTATCTTCCCACTATTGTCGCGGGCCTTCTTATCACTCTCAAACACATGGTCCGCCTGCTAGCGGGTCAGACTAAAGTCACTATGCAATATCCTGAGCAGAAGTGGGACGCCCAGATGCCTGCTTGGTATCGTGGGGCCCCGACTCTGGTGAGCGACGAGCATGGCCGTGACCGCTGTGTGAGTTGCCAACTCTGTGAATTCATTTGCCCGCCCCGCGCCATTACCATCCAGCCGGAGGAAATCCCCGAGGGTGAGCGCTGGAGCAAGGTGGAAAAACGCCCCAAGACCTTCGATATCGATATGATTCGTTGCATCTATTGCGGCCTCTGCGAAGAGGTCTGCCCTGAGCAGGCCATTTATCTCCGCAAGGATTATTCGATAACCGGCCTCTCCCGCGCCGAGATGGTTCACGACATCCACAAACTCCGCGAGCTCGGCGGCGAAATGACCGGCCTCGTCAATAAGTGGAACGAAAAAAAGTAGAACAACCCGCCTCCTGCTGGTAGAACGCCTCTTCATTTCACCACATGCAACTCGCCCTTTTCTCGATCTTTTCCCTCCTCATGCTCGCTTTCGCTCTGGGAGTGATCCTACTGAGAAACCCCGTCTCCTGTGCCATGAGCCTCGTTATGTCGTTCGTAGCCCTCGCGGCCATCTTTGTGACTCTGGATGCCTACTTCATCTCCGTCGTCCAGGTCCTTGTCTATGCCGGAGCTGTGATGGTGCTTTTCCTTTTCATTATCATGTTGCTCGACCTGCGTGAGGAGAAACGCCGCCGCGTCCGCCTCTCTGCTTGGGTCGGTGGCGGCATCATCGTTGGGGGCTTTCTCTCCGCTCTAACGCAAGTCATCTCCGCACTCCCGGCTTTAAATGTCGTGAAGCCTGCCGTTTCACAGCCCATGGCAAATGATGTTGCCTTGGTTGGTTTCGCCCTGTTTCGTAATTTCAACCTGCCCTTCCAAATTATCGGTGTCCTGCTCCTCGTGGCGACAGTCGGGGTTGTTCTCCTCAGCAAGAAGGAACTTAAGTGATTCTTTGATTTCTCCATGCCAACCTTAGCGCATTACCTCATCGTCAGCGGACTCCTCTTCGCCATT
>JBIJCR010000153.1:0-3478 GCA_044344595.1 Terrimicrobiaceae bacterium | reverse complement strand
GGCGGAATGGTTTGGTCGGGTGGTGAAGGCACCAACAGTGAACCGGATTTATGGAAGTTTGGAAAAACTAGAAGATCACCTGATCGCGGTAGCCAGAGGTTGGAGTGAACCTTCCAAAGTCGCCTCACTCGTTCACCAGTGGATGCGCGATCAAGTAAACGCTACCGCCACGACCTAAAGTCTATTAGCTAACAAACATTGGTATCACCCGCACATTGATGCGAGCGATGACTTCTTCGGGTTCCTTACACATGGTGCTCCGGGCAGTCTCCGCCCGGATCGCCTCCCGCAGTTTGCCGCAGCTTTTCGGGCTGGGCTCACAGAATGGAAAGCTCCTGCCATTTCGCCCTTTCCTCCATTAACCCCGAAAACAGATTTTTAAGACAGGAGGGCAGGATGGAGAGAATTTACAGAAAAGGCTTTGGCTTTTGTTTGATATCGCACAAATCATTTCAAACCCATCGCATCATAAACAGATCATCCTCTGTGTTCTCTGTGCGCTCTGTGGTTAATTCTGCTGTATTCGGGATTAGACAAGATCAGCCGCATCTGGTAGATCGGCGGCAAAAAGCAACCTCGGCTGGTCGATGTTTTTTCAAATACATGCGTTGAGTCTCGATATAACTACCTCCGGGCCGAACCGGCCGTTCATCTAGCAGTCTTTCGCTCCACTCGATCTCATATTCAAAAGTCCCGTGGATCGCTGGCACATGCATGAACTCGCCGCGCTGTGCGCCGTCTCGGTTCCTCATTTGATCGAGATCTTCCGGCGCAGCTTCGGCGCCTCTCCCCATAAATTTCTACTCCAGCACCGGCTGGGATTGGCGCGGGAACGATTGTCCCAACGCCTGAGCGGCATCACCGAACTCGCGCTCGAACTCGGCTTCTCCAGCAGCCAACACTTCGCCGGCGCCTACCACCGCGAATTCGGCTGCAGCCCGTCGGCCCACCGCAAGTTCGTCGAGGTTGACACCAAAAAAGGATCTCCGCATGAACCCAATAGACTCGGAAGAGCAAAAATCAGACCGGCAGCGTTAAAGCGACCGCAGGTGTTTACAAAAAACTAGATAGATGAAGCTTAAGCCTGCCGCCGACGGCGAAGGACAATTAGCACCATGAATCCGAGGGCCATGAGCGCCCATGTCGATGGCTCGGGCACGACCGAGAGACCCAGATCACCGGTGCTGTGGGTGAAGGTCCACGTGCTATCCCCGGTGGTCAGATTCCAGACATCGCCCGCGCCGGTAAAGCTGCCGGCGTAGGAGCCGGACAGGTTGATCGCGTTGAACGAGCCGCTCTGGCTGGCAAAGTCGAAGAGATTGAAGCTGTAAGTGCCCGCTCCGAACGTGGTGCCGACTAGAAGACTCAGGGTACCGTCATACGTGAGGGCGGACGTGACGTTGATGCCGTCGAAGTCCGTGCCGCGGATTGCCGAGCCATTGATTTCCATGGTGGTGTTGGCGGTTGAGGTCAGCGTGAGGTTCGATCCGAAGGTCAGAATACCGGGACTGTTTCCTGGCTGTAGGTTTCCATCGATCGTCGTGTTCCCACCGACGGTTCCGTTGCCACCGAGGGTGGCTCCTGCCGCAACGCTAACGCTACTACTGTTCGACGTACTGCCATTGATCAGCAAAGTACCCGCAGAGACGGTGGTGTTGCCGGTGTAAGTGTTCGAGCCGCTGAGGATTTGCGTGCCGTTGCCCGTCTTGGTGAGTGTCATGTTTGCAGCCCTATTGGCGATGACCCCGCTGTAGGTGTAGGTGACGCCGGTGCCAGGATTCAGGGTCAGGGCGGCGAGGGAGGTGCCTGGGTTGCTTCCGGTCGTGAAGATATCGGCCAAGTTCTTGTTTCCCGTGAGGCCGCCCAGAGTCAAGCTAGTCTGGGCGGTGCTGGTTAACGAGAGTCCTGCGCTTGCAGTGCCGGTGATGCTGTTGGTTGTATCCAATGCGCTGTTTTGAAGGGCGAGGGAGCGATTCAAACGCAGCGTTCCCGCGGAAATTGTCGTGCTGCCGCTGTAGGTGTTGTCAGCATTCATCAAGAGATAGCCTGTTCCCGTCTTAGTAAAGTTTCCAACCCCGCTGATGACTCCATTCAGGCTGGACGGACCGGAACTATTGGCCCCAGAAAGGAAATTGACGTCACCATTCAGTGTACCGGTCCCGTTGAAATTTTGCGAGCTTGTGGAGGTCGAACCCAAGGTCAACGTTCCGCCGCTCCCTGCGGCCACCACCCAGTTATTGGCAAGAGTCACACCTGCACCAGTCACAAGGAGGCTTGCTGAACCTGCGCCTCCAGCTCCGAGGGTGATGACATTGGTGGCAACACCTCCGAAAGCGGAATTGGCGTTGAAGGTTGTCCCACCCGATCGCACGTTGACGTTTCCTGTGAAGGTATTCGTGCCTGCAATACGAATGGAACCCGCCCCCGCCAAGTCATTCAGCACGTTATCAATCGTGATATCGCCCGATCCTGCGATCACCGAAGTGCTCGCAAAAAGAATCGAGCCGCCGTTTGTCGCGGTTCTCGTAGATGCCCCCGTGTTGCTAATGAGTAGGTTGTCCGCAAGGGTCAGAGTTCCGCTTTGAAATGTCAGGAAGTTACTGGTGCCATTATTGCTATTAGTGTTGCTGATCGTCGCACTTCCGGAGCCCGAGCCGTCTTGGTCTAGCGTGATTCCGTTGGTGAGGGTAATCGTCGCCGAGTTATTCGAGTTATTAGTCATCGAAATCGTCCCCACTGTTACGCCAGCGACGATATCCTGAGTGATGGTGGCACTCGTGGTACCCCCTTTATTTGCGACAGCTCCCACCCCGTTTGGAACCCCCGTGCCATTCCATCCCGTGCTTGTATCGCTGCTCCAGTTTCCACTACCTCCATTCCAAGAGGATTGCGCCTGAGCAGCCGGGGCGACCAAGCTCAATGTGGCAAGCGAGCAGAGAAGGAACGAAAGCGTGTAATTTTGTGATTTCATGGCTTTGATTGGGGCAGGGGTTTAATGCAAAAAAAATATGATGAGTTATACTTACGTGAAACTCCTCTTGAATGTCAACAATTTTTTTTGGCTGTGAAGAGCATCTCCATGCGGAGAGAATTTCCAGCATCGCATAACGCGACTGGGCTTTCCAAATTCCCCTCGGCTATGGGAACTGGCTCCCGGAGCTTGATCCCGGGCGCTACGGCTAAATGCGAAAAGCACGGATGACACGAAGAGCCCGGAGACGGCATGTGCCAACAATATGTGGCGCAAGCCAGCATCCATTTGCAAGTTTAGCCCGAATACAGCAGAATTAACCACAGAGCGCACAGAGAACACAGAGGATGATCTGTTTATGATGTGATGCGTTTGAAATGATCCTAAATCCCGCAGTTGGGAGTTCAAGGTGAGGGTGAAGCCAGCCAATTTTCGGGGTTGAGCGGGTTATTCCAGCACAGGTAACGCTCGAAGGTCTGCTGGCAATCCAACTGCGGCGCAGTTGAG
>JBIJCR010000012.1:0-32175 GCA_044344595.1 Terrimicrobiaceae bacterium | reverse complement strand
GGCGTGGATATCCTCAGCTCCACCAGCGTCACGGATTTCACCCTGGACTACGACCGCATCCTCGGCTCCGCCTTCGGTCATCTGAAGAGTTACAAGGTCATCAGCTCCGGACTCGGCAAGGACCAGATTTACACCGTGAAAGTAAAAGCCGAGGTGGAAAAAGGCGCGCCGGATGCCAAGAACACCCTCGCTCTCCGACAGATCGGTCTCCTCAAAGGCTCGCCGCGTGTTTCCATCAATGTGCAGGAGCAGATCGATGGCGCTCCCGCGCCGACCAAATACGCCCAAGGCATCATGGAACAGACAGCGCGCGAGTTGCAATTCAACCTCGTGGATGTCGGCACCGCCAGCGGGCAGGAGAGCAAGATGGCTGCGCGCGATGCCATCCTTGGCAACGACAAAAACGCCAAGCTCCGTAGTGCAGGCATCTCGCAGAAGAGCGACTTCTTGATCGAAGGCAACATCGTGGCCCGCTATGTCGGCAAGCAAAGCTTCTACGGCAGCCTGCCCCAGCATGTCTTTTTCGTCGGCGGGGAACTCCGCGCCATCCGCCCCGAGACCGGCGAAGTCGTGGCCGTTGCCGCATTGCCTGGCACCGAAAATGTGGAAAGCGACCTCGACTCCAAGGAAATGGCTGCGCGTGATGTCATCCAGAAAGTCCTCAGCACCGCAGGCAAGAACGACGGCACCCCGCCGCTCTTCAACAAAATCCTCGCCCGCTGGGTCACCGAAACCGATCTCGGAGCCATGAAACGTTTGGAGTTCACTGGCATCAGCTCCGAAGACTTCCAAAAAATCCAAACCGACTTCGCCGACACGGAAAAAATCAGCGCCGTCTGGCCCCGCGAGTTCGACTCCCAAGGCATCAGCGTCCTCGATGTCGAAACCCGCCTCGACAATATAGGCCTCGGCCAAGAAGTCACCAAAGCCACCGGCGGCCGCGTGAAACTCGACCGCAGCACCAAAAACCTCATAGCCTTTAACTCGAGCGGTGCAGGGGCTGCGGCCCCCACCGCCCAAGGCGACGCAAAAAGCAACGACAAGCCTTGGTGGAAGGTGTGGTGAAGATCAGCAAATGAGCCGCTCTGTTCTATTGTGGCTTTAGACAACCAGCTCAAAGGCTTCTCTTGGAGAAAGCATCTTGACCACTCCCCGTGTTTTCTCCGGATAGTGGCGCTCATTGCCAGTCACGAGAATTTTCGACTCGGTCGCAGCGGCTACCTCGAGAAATTTGGTATCCGAGGCATCTCTTGCTTCGAGCCCTTGAATTGGCATCGCCACAAGATGGGTTTGAAAAGGCAGAATCTCCCAAAACGCAGCGACATCGGCTGCTTTGAATGAAAACCTCGGACGAGCAAGCACCTCCCTGTATTCGCACAGGATTCTGTCATCGAATGCAATGGCCACCCTTTGTGCAAGGATCGCGTCAATCAACCGCCCGGGCGGCCCCTTTGCAGAGAGAAGCCCGGAAACCAGCACATTGGTATCCAAAACCCAATCCCGCCGTAAGATCATGTCGCGCTTTTCCGCACCGCCTGGATTTCTTTCTCAATCTCCTCAGCCGAAAGCGAATCAACGCCGGCCTCACAAGCTCCGGAACGCAAGTTTCGCACGGCACGCCGAGCCTTTGAAAACGCGATCTCCTGCAAATCCTCCACCAAGGATTCCGGGGAAGTCGGCGTTAAAATCGCCATCGGCCGGCCATCCCGCGTCACAACCATGGTTCCCTCCGAGACCACCCTGGACAAAACCGCGCCCGGTTTGGAACTCAATTCTCTTGAAGCGATCATTTGCATATGCACACCATTTGCACAACAAATGCCAGAAGTAAACAAATTTCAGACTGTGTCTATTGTTTGCCTATTCAGCAATCCGCCGGACTCCGCCCCGATTTCGACGCAAATGGCGGTAGCTAAACTCGCCGCCGCGCCACTTTACCACAATCCTGCACGAATGAAGAAATAAGCGGTTGTGTGGGGAGCAAACCGCAAGGGTTCTGTGCGCAAGCCACTTGGAAAGATGAGGAAACAAGAGCTTCTTTCCGCTGCAATCATTGCAAAGATCGATGCCATTACCAAAAAACGAAAGCAGAGTTTCTCTGCGGTGCTTGAAGACGCTTGCGGCAGTTTCACATAGGATGATGAGGGGGGCCTGAATCATGAACAGCCTAATGATTTTTAGGACGCTGGTGTGGTGCCGACGGGGACGTCGGCGTTCCGGGGGCGTGGATTGGCAGGCTCAGCTTTGCGGGGACAGGAATTTTATAATAATGACTCCGCTAATGATTAGCGCCATTCCCAGAATGCTTGGGGGGTCGAGTTGTTGATTGTAGTGGAGCTAGGCGACGATGCTGATGATCACCGTTCCTACGCCTGCTCAAATGGCATAGGCCGTGCCAACTTGCATGGGGCGGAGGCTGAAGGGTGAGAAGTAAAATGCTGTTACGTATTCAAATACAACAATAAGCGATGGTATGAGGCGGGTGAAACCTTCCGCAGCCTTGAGAAAGGAGGTGGCGATGACTTCGGCAAGGATGGCGATCTAAAGGTAGAGCCAGAGCATGAATTGGTTGTGGTCGAAGGGGAAGTCAGGCGGTTTTTTTTTGTTCCTTGGCGATGAGCATGTAGAGCGAGGGGACGATAAGGAGGGTGAAGATGCTTCCGATAGTCATTCCGCCGACGAGGACGAGGCCGATGGAATTGCGGGCGGCGGCTCCAGCGCCTGTAACGAGGACGAGGGGGAAGTGGCCGAACACGGTGGCCAGGCTGGTCATCAGAATCGGGCGGAGGCGGGTGAGGGCGGCGCTGCGCACGGCTTCGAGTTTCGAGTGCCCTTCGTGTTGCATGTGGTTCGCGAATTCTACGATGAGGATGCCATTTTTGGCGATGAGGCCGATGAGGGTCACGAGGCCAATCTGGGAGTAAATGTTCATCGTGGTCGTCCATCCATCGGTCCAGAATGGCACATCCGGTGCGGGCATTTTGAGAAAAGTGAAAATGAGGGCTCCGAACATGGCGAGGGGGACGGAGCCGAGGAGGATGATGAATGGATCGCGGAAGCTGTTGAATTGGGCGGAGAGGACGAGAAAAATCATCACAATGGCGAGGGCGAAGGTGAAAAGAAACTTTGTAGGGCCCTCGGCGCGGAGTTGGCGGGATTCGCCGGTGTAGTCGAGGATGTAGCCTCGGGGCAGAATCTTGGCGGCTTCGTCTTCGAGGAATTTCAGGGCCTGGTCGAGCGGGACGATGGCGACGCCGCTGAGTTTGACGGCGTTCATTTGCTGGAAGCGCTGGAGGTTGCGGGGCTCGACCTTGTTTTTCACGGTGGCGACGGTGGAGAGGGGAATGAGTTCGCCCTTGGGGCCACGGATGCGGATGTCGAGGAGTTGGTCTTCGTTGAGGCGTCCGAGACGCGTGATCTGCGGGATGACCTTGTAGCTGCGGCCATCCATGTTGAAGCGGTTCACAAAATTCCCGCCGGCGGCGGCGGAGAGGTCGGCACCGACTTGCGCGAGGTCGAGGCCAAGCGCGGCGACCTTGTCGCGGTCGATGACGAACTCGGCCTGTGGCCTGTCGTATTTCACGCTCACAATCGGGGGGAACGCGAACTTGCCGCTGGTAGTGGCCTTGAGTTTGAGTTGCTCGACGAATTCCAGTATGCGCTCGGTATCGGCGGTGGATGCCACAACGATCTCGACAGGGAAGTCACCGCCGCCGGGCAAGGCAGGCGGAACGACGGCAAAGGAACTCACGCCGGGCACCTTGCCAAGGCCTGCTTGAACCTCGTTTTTCATGTCGAAGACGGTCCGGTCGCGCTGCGTCCAGCTTTTTAGACCCATGCCGGAGAAGCCTCCGAATGTCTGCGTGATCTGGAATGTGTAGGCAGTCTCGGGGAAGCTCTGGAAAACTTTGTTGACCTCGGTGGCATGGGCGGCCATCTGGTCGATGGAGGCATTGGACGGCGTGTCGAGGATTCCGAAAATAACGCCCTGGTCTTCATTCGGGGCGAGTTCCTTCGGCGACTGGGTGTAGAAGAGCAGCGTAACGAGCGTGAGAATGATCCATGCGGTGTAAACGGCCGGGCGGGCTCTCAGTGTGGCATCGAGGATGTGGGCGTAAAGGGAGCGGATTTTTTCAAAGGTGGCATTGATGTGGCGTGGCAGCCAGGCATCCTCGGAGCGGGGCGTGAGCAGCTTGGAAGACATCATCGGAGAGAGCGTGAGCGCCACGATGCCAGAGACAAGCACGGCCCCAGCGAGCGTGAATGCGAACTCGCGGAAGAGCGTTCCAGTGAGGCCGCCTTGTAAGCCGATGGGGGCATAAACGGCAGCGAGGGTCAGCGTCATGGCCACGATAGGCCCGAAAAGTTCTCGTGCGCTGAGGATGGCGGCATCAAAGGGCGACTTCCCCTCCCGCATATGGCGCTCGACATTTTCCACCATGACGATGGCATCATCGACCACAATTCCCACGCTCAGGACGATGGCCAAGAGGGTGAGCAAATTGATGGTGAAGCCAAAAATCTGCATGAGAAAAACGGCTCCGATGAGGGAAATCGGAATTGCCACAACGGGCACAAGAACGGAACGCAGGGACCCCAGGAAAAGAAAAATGACGAGCACGACGATAAGGAGGGTTTCGGCGAGCGTCTTCACGACCTCCTTGATTGCGTCTTCAATATAAATGGTGCCGTCGTAGGCGATGCCTGCCTGGAGGCCGGTGGGAAGGTCTTTTTCGATTTCTTTCATCTCGCTGCGGACGCGTTTGATGACATCCAGCGAATTGGCATTCGGCAGTGGCCAGATGCCCATGAAGACGGCCGTCTCGCCGCTGAAGCGCACCTCGGTGTCGTAGTCCTCCGCGCCGAGGACGACATTGGCGATGTCCTCCAGGCGAATGAAACGCTCGCCGTCCTTGCGCACCACGAGCCGGCGGAATTCGTCGACTGAGGTCAAATTCGTGTCGGCCGTGAGATCGACTTGAATCCAGGAGCCTTTAGTCTGGCCGACTGCCGAGAGATAATTGTTCGTGGCAAGGGCGGCGCGCACATCCGAGGGGCTCACGCCCAGCGACGCCATGCGAACAGGATCTAGCCAAATGCGCATGGCGAAGGTGCGGGCTCCGAGAATGTCTGCCCGCTGCACGCCGGGGAGGGCGGTGAGGCGCGGCTGGACTGACCGTACAAGATAGTCGGTGATTTCGTTTTGCTTGAGGATGTTAGAGGTGAAGCGCAGATAAGCCGAGGCGAAGCGGGAGTCTGCGGTTTCGATATTGATGACCGGAACCTCGGCTTCCGGTGGGAGGTCGCCGCGGACTTGGTTGACCTTTGAACTGATCTCCGCAAGCGCCTTGTTGGCATCGTAGTTCAGTCGTAGCCTGGCTTGGATGGTCGAGAGTCCCTGCGAACTCGTTGAGTCGATGTAGTCGATGCCATCCGCCGCTGCGATGGCGCGCTCGAGCGGCGTGGTAATGAATCCCCGAACAAGCTTGGCATTTGCTCCGATGTAGGCCGTTGTGACGGTGACAATGGCATTCTCGCTGCGAGGGTATTGGCGAACATTCAGCGAGCCGATGGATTGGAAACCCGCCACCAGGATGACGAAGGTCACCACAAGGGAAAGGACCGGCTTGCGGATAAAGATGTCGGTGAAATTCATGGAGCAGGGCGCCGTGGTTTACTTCTCGGCAGGCGTGGGCATGGCAGAGGAAGAGAGGATGGATTCGCCTGTGACGACATGGGAGCCGTTGCGAAGTTTGAAGCCACCGATGGTCACGACGCGCTCGCCGGCGGAGAGGCCCTCTTCGATGGCCACCAGATCGCCTTCCCGCTGAGCGAGGCGAATAAATTTCTGATGCGCCTCAAGCCGGGGACCTGTCTTGCTCTCAACCTCCGTCACGACAAAAACCGAGTCACCGTAGGGGGCAAAAATCACAGCCGTCGCAGGAATGACAACACGCTCGAGTGTGCCCGGCACGAGAACCGACACGGCGACAAACATCCCTTGGCGCAGGGCGCCGTCGTGGTTTTGGAGAGTCGCTTGAAGATTGATGTTGCGCGTGGTCGCATCCACCGCCGGCTCGATGGCCGTGAGCGTGCCTTCAAACGCCCGGCCCGGCAGTGCATCGGTGGTGATTTTTACCTTCATACCCACCGAGAGGTCGCCAAGGCGCTGCTGGGGCAGGGAGAAATTCACATAGACGGGGTCGAGAGCTTGAAGGGTCACAATGGGATCGCCGGGCTTCAGGAATTGTCCCTCCTGAATCTGGCGGATGCCGAGGCGGCCGGTGAATGGTGCACGGATAGTTCTTTTTTCGACGATTGATGCGAGTTGATCCACGCGGGCGGCAGAGTCCTTGGCTTGGGCCTCAGCAGCTTCCATGTCAGACTGAGATACAACGCTAGTCTTTCGTAGTCCACGGATGCGCTCGAGGTTCAGGCGATTAAGCTCGGCTGTGGACTGGGCTGATCGGAGTTGTGCCTCCTCGATCGATTTGTCAATTTGCACAAGGGGGTCACCCGCTTTCACCTGTGCCCCGGATTGGAAAAGAATGCCCACGACTTTGCCCGAGACCTCGCTGGGAACTAGAACGCCGCGTGCAGCTTCCACCGAGCCTATGGAGTGAAATGATCTTGTGAGTGATTTGGTGGACGACTCCTCGATCACCACAGTCTCGGGAGGAATCTCGAAGGTCTCACCAATTTTTATGAGGCTCAAAATCTGGAGAGCCTTTATGCCTACTATAGTGCCTGTGAGCACAAGGAGGCTGAGGACGGTGAGGAAAAAAATTCTTTTCATGGAAAACTGGTTTGAGACCTTACGAGCGAGGGCGGAGAAATGTTATGAAAATTAACGGATAAGGCCCCAGCGCTCGCTGAAAGGCCAGTAAACAAAGAGCCCTCGGCCGGCGACATTGCCCTCCGGCACGCCTCCCCAGTCGCGGCTGTCGCGCGAATGGTAGCTATTATCTCCCAGCGCAAAGTAGGAACGTGGAGAGACAGTGAAGGTCGCCTCGGGACTGCCAAGATAGCGGAATGCTGGACCGCCTCGCCCTCCATTTGAGTAACCTTGGTAGCCATCTTTCATGCTCATGACCCTCTGAAAAACGAATTGCTCCGGGATTTTTCCATCCACTGTGAGGGTGGGGGGATTGATGCGAAGCGTCTGGCCGGGCATTCCAGCCAGGCGTTTGATGTAATGCTGAGAGCCCATTGCGGGATCGAGGCCGGACTCGATCTCACGGATGCCGGTGGTTTTGAAAACAAAGACATCGCCGGCCTTGGGCTTGGTGAAGTTGTAGCTGACCTTGTCCACAAACACCTGGTCGCCGGTATCCATGTGGCCGCGGGCGATGACTTCGCCGGTGGAGTATTCGCGGCCTGGCAGCACGCGGAAATAGCGCATGAGCGGGTCGCGAGGCACGAAGAGTGTGTAGCTATGCTTGCGGCAGACGATTTCCGTGAAGGTGAAGAAGTTCAGATATGTGCGCTCGTTCAGCGTTACGATGACATCGCTCTCTTTGGCGCGGAGTTCGAAATGGTGGCGTCCTCTCACAACGAAATCAAAGGCCCGAACGGCAAGATTTGGCGGAGGGGTGTCTGTAGGCACGCCCACGATGCCGTAGAGCGTCGGCTGCATCGAACCGGTAGGAATACGGAAGGGTTGGATGAGAAAGGCTTTCACTCCAGCGGCAATGACTATGGCCACCAGAAACACCTCGATATTCTCGCGAAGAGCGCCGTGCTTTTGAGGAGGGAGGGATTTGCCAATGACCTCATCGAGCTTGGCGACAATACCGGAAACCTCATTGCGATTCCGAGAGCGCATGGCTCCTCGCAGGTCGGCGATGAGTGCCTCGATCTCGGTGACGCGAGCTTCGGACAGGATGTCGCGCTTGTAGGCGAGGAATTTTTTTGCTCCGTGGAGGTATTGCTTGGCTTCTTTGATGTAGCGTGGTGTCAGAAAAAACATGGCGCAGGGTGTGGGGGATGTTCAGCTTGTGCGGAGGACCTCAATGAAGGCTTCTTGCGGGATGTTCACCGTGCCAACGGCTTTCATGCGTTTTTTTCCCTCCTTCTGCTTCTCAAGGAGCTTTCGCTTACGGCTGATGTCGCCGCCGTAGCACTTCGCGGTCACATTTTTTCTCATGGCGCTCACGCTCTCGCGGGCCACGATCTTTCCACCCACGGCGGCTTGAATGGCCACTTGATAAAGTTGTTGTGGAATGACTTCTTTGAGCTTCATAGCGAGCGCACGACCGCGTGACTCGGCCTTCTCGCGATGAACAATAGAGGAGAAGGCATCCACTGGTTCGGCATTGACCAGCATTTCGAGCTTCACGAGCTTCGCGGGTTTGTAGCCAGCCTGCTCGTAGTCCATCGAACCGTATCCTCGGGTGATGGATTTCATTTTATCCACAAAATCAACGAGGATTTCGTTGAGCGGAAGGTCGGCTGTTAGCATGACGCGCTTGGTGTCGATGGACTCGGTATGGCTCACCTCGCCGCGTTTTTCCATGATGAGTTGCAGGATGGGCGAGATGTATTCGTTCGGAAGCATCACGAAGCAGCGCACCATCGGCTCGCGGATTTCCTTGATTACGCTGGGGTCGGGGAGTTGGTCTGGATTGTCGATACGAAGGACTTCGCCATTCGTGCGCTGAACCTCATAAATGACCGAGGGGTAGGTCGCAATGATGTCCATGTCGAACTCGCGACGCAGACGCTCGATGATGATCTCCATGTGCAACAATCCGAGGAATCCGCAACGGAATCCAAAGCCAAGTGCCACGCTCGACTCTGCCATGAATTGGAAGGCAGCGTCGTTGAGCTGAAGCTTGGCCATGGCCGCCTTGAGGTGCTCAAAATCAGCCGTGTTGATAGGATAAATACCGCTGAAGACCATTGGTTGCACGATTTGGAATCCGGGGAGGGGCTCTTCCGCAGGTTGGCGCGAATTGGTGAGAGTATCGCCAACCTTCACTTCCGAGGAGGTCTTGATATTGGCAATGACATAGCCGATGTCGCCGGCGATGAGTTTTTCTCTAGCAAAAAATTTTGGCTGCTGCGGCTTGAAGACTCCGACCTCCTTGACCTCGTAGTTTGAATTCGTCGCCATGAGCTTAACTTGGTCACCAGCTTTGACCGAGCCCTCCATCACGCGCGTGTAAATGACAACCCCACGGTAGGTGTCAAAATGAGAGTCAAAGGTAAGAGCGCGCAGGCGGGCTTCGGGCTTTCCTGGCGGGTGGGGAATGCGTTCCACAACGGCTTCTAGGATATCCTCGATGCCAATGCCGGCTTTCGCGCTGGCAAGGATAGCCTCCTCGGCCGGGATTGCGAGAATGTCCTCCAGTTGCCTCTTGGCATTTTCGACATCGGCATTTGGGAGGTCGATCTTGTTGATGACCGGAATAAGCTTCAGGCCTTGCTTCTCGGCGAGGTGAACATTTGCTACCGTCTGGGCCTCGACACCTTGGGCGGCGTCAATGATCAGAAGAGCCCCCTCGCAGGCCGCCAGCGAGCGGGACACTTCGTAGGAAAAATCCACATGGCCCGGAGTGTCGGAGAGGTTGAGTTTATAATGCTTTCCGTTTTTGGAGGTATACTCCATGGCAATCGGGTGGGATTTGATCGTAATGCCACGCTCGCGCTCGAGGTCCATCGCATCGAGGAGTTGCTCTTGGGACTCGCGCTTTTGGATCGTTCCCGTGACCTCCAAGAGGCGGTCTGAGAGTGTCGTTTTACCGTGGTCGATGTGAGCGATGATGCAAAAGTTGCGCGTGTTTTCTATAGCCATGAAAAGACGGGGATTATCGTTCAGTCAAAACGGCGGGTCAATCTGAAGCTGCTCCTGCGAAGAAAAATAAAGGGGCTTTTCGATTGGCCATGCGGCAGGTCGCTGGATAATCATGGAGGAATGTCAGAAAGCGATCCTGCACAGAGACCTGATGAATCCGTGCCAAAATTTCGAGTGAATGCCCAGGTATTTCAAATTCTGGGATTGCTGGCAGTCGCGCTGGCCTTGCCGATCACGATTCTGGTTCTGGGATTGATCGGCATGCGTAAGGACCGCTTAAATGCGGCAGTGGAAACCCGGATTTCGGACTCTACTGCCGAGGTTCCGGGTTTACGCCAATCATTGGAATCCATCGCCGAAGTGAACCTGCCAATTGCTCCTGTAGAAACGCCCATGAGGGTTTTCAGGCTCCGCTTAGATCTGGCTGAGAAAAGTAAGAAAAAGCGCCTTGAGCTATTGGATTTGCTTAAGCAATCTAACGCGGGTTTTGTGGAAACTGGAGATTCCACTCAGCCATCTTGGATCGTTACGATTGAATCGAGTCGCGTCGCATTATTCGAAAATGACTTGATTCGAATGGGGTTTTTAGGCGAAAGAACCGGGGAGGGGAGTGAAACGATAGTTTCTGATGCATTCATCAATCAATCAGTGCTTTATAAAGTTTATCTGGAGGGGGCTCCGTGATCGGTGTTGTCTTTGCCCTCAAATTTGAAGCAAAAAACTTTAAAAAAATTTTTAATAATTCTAGCGTAGAATATTATATATTTAATGTTACAGGAGCTCAAATTGCAGATGACCTTGATTATATAATACGTAAAAACAATATTCAGTGCATTGTTCTCATGGGATTTGCAGGAGGATTGAACGATTACCTGCGTGTTGGTGATGTTGTTTTGGCCGCAAACTACACAAGCGCCCAATTTTTGCCATATTTTGAGGCAAGAGGCGCGAGTTTCAAGGCGGTCCATCTGCTTACCGTCAATCATATCCTTGAAACTAGCTGCGCGAAGGAGCGTTGCAGGCAAGAATCGGGCGCGGATTGCTGCGATATGGAGAGCGCCCATGTCTGGAAAGTAGCGCAAAACTTTTCGATTCCGATGATCACCGTCCGTTCCATCAGTGATTCCAAGAACTCTGATGTGCCGATTCGTAGTGATATTCTCATCGATCCTCGAAGCTCGCGACCCAATATGCTTCGCATGCTTGGATATCTGTTAAGACACCCCAAGCGTATTCCTAGATTCATTCGAATGGTCCGACAGGCTTCCCACGCAGCAAAGCGTCTCGCCGAGGTTGCTCAACAGGAAATTATCCCGCAGATCGAAGTGGTCTTCACGCAAAAAATTGCTTAGCCATCTCATGAAGAGATTAATAGGACTGGTGTCCGTGATACTTAAACTATCTATTACATATATTATCAGATGTTATAGATATATCCCTCAGATTCATGTTTTGGCGAATCTGTGAATAAGTTTGGAACAAGTTCAGATTTTCCCTCCTTTCTGGATTCAAGAGCTCTGTTATTCACAGGGAGTGGTAAAAAGGTTGTTACACGGTTAGTGTGAGACTGATTTAAAAGTTTCGCTTTTCTTTCCAAGCAGTAAATTTAGGTTCTGCATGCATGTTCAAGACATCAAACGCCAGGCCGATCCTGCCCCCTGATTTCGATTGTATCAAGGTAGTCCATTCATTCGAGGAGTTGGCATCGACCCCATTCGGTGATGGAGTCAATGCTCTCTGTTGGCCACGCGTGCTTACTGGGGATTTTGCAGAAGTCGTGCAAAAGATTGGCTCAGGCGATGGCATTGCTCTCTTGGACGAAAGTTTCTTGCAAGGCCTACATCTCAGCCAAGCCGGCCATGTAGCGATCAATGAAATGCTTCAGGATGAACGCTTACTGAGCGGATTGGGATTGGATCCTGTTTTGAACTGCATTCATTCCTATCCGAGTGACGACGACGCCCCCATATCGACGGATGTTTTTTCATTTCATGCAGATAGTGCTCCGATGCAGTCGGAAACATGGCTTTGCACATACTTTGGAGCATCCAGTGAGGCAATCCGCAATGAAGAAGTCGTGAGGCATGTGGATATTCCGAATACGCGCGCGCATCTCCTAAAACTTTATGGAGGTCAGGACGACGAGGGATTCTGTGAGTTTTTAAGCGAAAATTGCTATGACCTTCACTACGCAGCCTTGCCCCATGCAGAACCCTACGAGTTTGGAACAGCCAATCTCTGGCGCATTGCAGTGGAATATCCCGATTCCCCCGTCTTGCCATGCATCCATCGCGCTCCACGGACCAATTCTCCAAGGCTACTACTCATCAGTTGAACTGAATATGTCGACATCAGCTGATTCGGAGAAATTCCCTTCTGGATTCGATCAAAAAACTACCGGCGGTCGGGATCGAACCGACACTCCTTGCGGAACGCGATTTTGAGTCGCGCGCGTCTGCCAATTCCGCCACGCCGGCTACTATGAGTGATATTAATGAAATGTGGATTTCTGGCAATCACGAAAACCAAGCCTACCTGCTGAAATTTATTCCACAATGGCGCGGCGGAGCATGTCCAGGGCGGCTTGCGTTGCGAGCTGCTTGAAGGTGGCACGGTCCACTGGAAAAGAATGTTTTTGGCAATGCGTGGGCTTGGAGGCTTGAGCCATGGCTATAAAAACGGTGCCTGCGGGTTTTTCAGGACTGCCTCCATCAGGTCCGGCGATGCCAGTGAGTGCGAGGCTAAAATCCGAGTGCGCATGGAGCAAGGCCCCCTCGGCCATGGCGCATGCCACGGGTTCGCTGACGGCACCGTGCTCGGAGAGAATCGATTGACTCACGGCAAGCAGGTCGATCTTTGATTCATTAGAATAAGTCACGAAACCCCGTTTGAAGACTTTGGAGGAACCAGGGATGTCTGTGAGGCGGCTTGCGAGAAGGCCGCCTGTGCAGGATTCAGCTGTCGAAATGGTGCGCTCCATGGCAGCAAGGCGGTGGATGATCCATTCTTCGATCCCCTCGCCTTTTGATGAAACAAGGTTTTTTCCGAGGGTTTGGAGGATTCGCGGTTCGATGGAGTCGAGAAGCTGCTTTGAGCCGATGATTCGGAAATCCACCTCGTTCGGGCGGGCACAGTAGCCGACTTCTAAGTCTTTATTTTCAGAAAGCTCGAGACCGATCATCTCCTCCACGGCACTTTCACCCAGGCCAACAACGCGGTAAATACGGCATTCCTTTTCAGGCAGGTCACCCAGCAATCCGCAAAGCACGGGCATCACGAATTCTTCAAACATCGGCTTCAATTCACGTGGGGGACCCGGCAGGAGGAAGAAATGCGGCGACGCGGACGACGGCGTTGACAAGCTGGGAATGTAGAGGCCAGGAGCAGTTCCGTTCCTGTTGGGAAGCACGATAGCGCCCTCAGGAACCATCGTTTGCCGCAGCATACGCTGAAGAAGCTTGTATCTCCTCGCCGCCAAGCTTGCTTCGATGGCGCCTCGAACTTTTTCGTTTGGCACAAGGTTGAGACCAAGAATCTCGGCTACGGCTTCGCGCGTGATGTCATCCGTCGTCGGGCCCAGGCCCCCTGTAATGAAGACAATTTCGGCACGATTGAATGTTTCGCAGACGGCATCCCTGATAGCTGGACCGTCGGGAACAGTTGTTTGGCGCGAAATGCGGAGACCAAGTGGAAACACCTTCTTTGCAATCCATGCGGCATGGGTATTTAGGACCTCGCCAAGTAGAAGCTCGGTGCCGCTGTTGATAACCTCGATAATCATCCGGCGACTGCACAGTAGGAGATGGCATCCATCCACTCTTTTACGCGATCTCTCTTCTCATTCTCCTCATTGAGATCATAGACATAAAGAAGGTTGGCAAGCATGCGAAGAAGGAACTGGCGCGGTGTGGCGGGCAAGAGGTGCGACTCCTTAAATTCGATATTTTGCCTGACGAGGAGCTGTTTCACATCGGGGAGTTGCAGAATACGACCTGAGTGGAACGGATCAAAAAAAATTCCCGAGTGTCTGGCTATGAAATGTCCGGGAAGATTGATGCCCTCAATGCGCATGCCAGCGCGAGATCCAACCATCATATAAACAAGAGCCAAACTGATGGGTATACCGACGCGGGAAGAAATCACATGTGGGAGGAGCGAGTTTTGCTCGCAATAGTAGCAGGCGAAATTTCCACTAAAGCCGAGTTCACAAGAGAGAAATTCGGTAAGCAAAAGTACTCTTTCGGCGCTGTCGGAGGCTCTTGGAACCCGGGAGAGGAATTCTCGTCCCCAATCGTTGATTTGCTCTTCGAAGGGCAAAGTACACTTTTCAGATTCAACGGCCCGTGAGAGCATCCAAGCGGCCTGCTCGATTGGAAAATTTTCTCCTCCCAAGTGGCAGAGCAACTCAAAATCACGCGCAGCATTTTGGCCTTGGATGTCGTTGATAATTTCTTTTGCGAGTCGAGAAACTAGCTCGTCATTCGCATTTAACATCTCTTCGAGACAACGGGGGTTGTCTTCTGCCATCGAGAAGAGTTCTTGTTTCACAAGCCGCACGGTGTCGGGATCGTCATCGCTGAGGAGCCTTATCAAGGCTTGTGTATTCGGAACCATTACATGTCAAATAAACGCGGGTTTTTCCCCGTTGCAAGCGGGGACTTTGGGCTAAGCACTGGCGATCGCTGGTTCCTCAGCCGGTTCAATATGAACGGTGACATCGCTGAGATGATAGCCGCCTTCCATGAGGGCATCTTTTACCAGATGAGAGATGTGATGTCCCGCGGAGACCGTCACATCGCCGCACACCCGAACATGGAGATCTGCGAGGAGTGTCAGTCCACTCTTGCGAACGCGGCATTTTTCCACATTTTTTACGCCCGGAACGCCCTGTGCGCAGGTCATAATTTTTTGGATCGTTTCATCAGGAGCCTGCTCATCGAGCAATTCGCCAAGGGATCCCCGCAGCATGCGAAGGCCATTGAGAGCAATAATGCCGCAGGAGAAGAGCGCAGCCCAATCGTCCGCGCTCACAAAGCGCGGGCCTCCAATCAAGGCGATGAGGATGCCGATAGCAGCAGCAAGCGAGGTGAGAGCATCGGATCTGTGATGCCATGCGTCCGATTCCAGTGCACGGCTCTCCACTCGACGGTTGCTCGCATTGGTTATTCTGAAAAGGGCCTCCTTCACCATCACGACAAAAACCAAAACCCCCAAAGTGAAGACGGCTGGAACTGGTCGGTCAGGCGTGCCATAGATGATTTCACGCAGGCTGTTGAGCGCAACCATGGCTCCAGCGGCCAGAAGGATCAGCGCTCCGCCAACACCAGCGAGGGATTCCATTTTCCCATGGCCGTAGGGATGTTCGGAATCCGGCGGGCGTGCGGCATATTTCAAGGCAAGCCAGATGAGTGCCGAACTAAGAACATCGAGAGTGGATTCAAGACCATCAGCGATCAAAGCATCCGAATGTCCCAACCAGCCAGCACTCATCTTCACCACGGCGAGCAGAAGATTGATGAAAACACCCGCGAGCAAAATGGCTCGGCCATGGGCAGCTCGTTGGGCGAGTGTGGACATTGGAAAACCCTTTCGGTCAGCGCTTGCGGAAAAGCATTATCTGATTGCCCTCGGGATCTGCGCACATGGCGAGATGCGGTGGTTCACCAAGGTTGTCGGACATAGGTTCGTGGCGGAGGAGTCCGCCTGCAGCCACGACTTCGGCGGCACCTGCGATGACATCCTCCACTTGAAAGCTGAGCCCAGTCCAAGTCGTCTCATCCTCGCCGCCGCTGTGAATAGCCAGTGTGGAACCGCAGATATCCAGTTCCGCGATGTGTTCGTTTTGGCGGGTCACTTTCCCGCCGAAGACATCCTGATAAAAGGCAACTGCACGTGGTGTGTTCTTGGCCCAGATGATGTATTTGACGCGTTCGATTTTCATTCGCCGGCAGACTCCCAGTTATAGTCGATCGTGCGAAGTCGTTTTTGTTTCGAACCCAGACGAGGCACGCACGCGATCAGGGCTTTTGTGTAGGGGTGAGTTGGATTTTGAAGAACAGATTCGGTTTCTCCCGACTCCACGATTTCGCCCCGGAACATCACCGCGACATGGTCGCAGAGCCCGCGAATGATTCCGAAATTGTGAGTTATGAGGATAAGTGCCATTCCAAACTCAGCTCGCAACCGGCGCAACTCGGTTAGGATTTGCGCTTGGATCGTCACATCCAGCGCCGTGGTTGGCTCGTCCGCGATCAAGAGTTTCGGGTGGCAGCTCAAAGCCATTGCGATCATTGCGCGCTGTTGCATGCCGCCACTGAGTTGGTGCGGATAGTCCCGCATACGCTTTTCGGGGTCTATGATTCCCACGGTAGCGAGCCATTTGACGACCTCGGCATCGACATCTGAAACCTCCGGGCGGTGAAGGCGGATGCCTTCGGCGATCTGGCTGTGAATGGTGTAAACGGGGTTGAGCGAGGTAGCTGGTTCTTGAAAGACATAGGCGATTCCCCCACCCCGGACTTTGCGGAGTTCCGTCTGTGACATGCTTAAAACATCCTGTCCATCGAAACGAATGGCGCCCCCGGCGAACTGAGCTGGCGGCGTGGGCAGGAGTCTTGCGAGAGACAGCGCGGTGACGCTCTTTCCGCTCCCGCTTTCACCAACGATTGCCAATGACCCCCCGTGAGGAATGGAAAAACTCACTTTCTTAACGGATTCGACGAGGCCGTGTTCCGTTTTGAATTGGATCGAGAGGTTTTCAACCACGAGAAGTTGTGCTTTCATTGCGGGCGGGTTTCTGAAGCGCGGCGGAGTGCGTCGCCGATGATGTAAAAGGCAAGGGATGCCGTAAAGATGGCAAGGCCGGGAAAAACAATGAGCCACCAGGCATCGAGGATGTAAGTTTTTCCATCGGCAATGATGTTTCCCCAGGTGGCCTGTGGAGGAGGGACACCAAAGCTGAGAAAGCTGAGACCGGATTCGACGAGGATGGCATCGGGAATACTGACGATTGCAGTAACAAAAATCGGTGCAGCCGCATTCGGCATGATGTGTCGAAAAATGATATTCCATCCGGTCTGCCCCATCGAACGAGCGGCGCGAACATACTCGCTTTCGCGGAGAGTCAGAAACTCCGCCCGCACCAGTCTGGCCGTGCCAGTCCAACTCACGAGGCCGATCACGGCGATGATGATCCAGATATTCGGCCCAAGAATGGCTATGGCCGTGAGGATCAGAAAAAACGATGGAAAGCAGAGTAGAGCATCGACAACACGCATGAGCAAATTATCGATCCAGCCTCCAAAATACCCGCTCACTGCGCCAATAACTATGCCTATTCCTAGAGAGACCGCCATGGCCACAAATCCGACAGTAAGGGAAATAGTCGACCCGGCCACCATGCGGGAGAGGACATCCCTTCCCAGATTATCGGTGCCAAGCCAGTGCTTGGCACTCGGTGGGAGCAACTTGGCCTCAAGATTTGTGGCATTCGGATCCATCGGCATCGGCAGCCCAATCGTCTTTAACACTCCCGCCGCAATGGCAACTGCAAATAACAAGCTGACAAAAACCAAAGCGACAACCGCTAATCTGTCCGAAAAAAAATTCCGCGCCACGCGGTTATACGGACTATCCACAGCTACGCTTGCCGTTTGGATGGAGATGGGTTCAGCCAAAGGGTTCGGGGTTTCTTAGTCTTCTGCTTCGTAGAGTTTTGCAACATACGGCCAGTTCACAACATTCCACCAACCTGCGATGTAGTCGGCGCGGCGGTTTTGATATTTCAGATAGTAGGCGTGTTCCCAAACATCGATTCCGAGAAGGGCTTTTTTGCCTTCTAAGAGTGGAGGGTCTTGGTTGGGTGTGGAGAGGATCGAAAGTTTTCCATCCTTTTCAATGAGCCAGGCCCAACCGCTACCAAATCTCTTGAGAGCCGCATCATGGAATTCTTTTTTGAAAGTCTCGAACGATCCGAAGTCCTTTTTGATCGCCTCGGCGAGTTTGCCAGCCGGTTCGCCGCCGCCATCGGGTGACATCATGAGCCAAAACTGGCTGTGATTAAGGTGGCCGCCGACATTGTTACGAAGCCCGACGCGGATTGCCTCAGGGGCCTTATCGAGATTCACAAGAAGTTCCTCAGGCGAAAGTTTGGCAAGTTCGGGCTGGTCCGCGAGAAGCTTGTTTGCATTGGTGATGTAGGCCTGATGGTGCTTGTCGTGGTGGATGCGCATCGTCTCGGCATCGATGTGCGGTTGCAGGGCCTCGTAGGAATAGGGAAGTGGTGGAAGGGTGTAGGGGCCGGTAGGCAAAGCTTCAGTTTGAGCCATCAAGGATGCGCTGGCACAAACGGCAAGACCTGAGAGAACAAGATTGCGCCACAGGAATGAGAGCGGTTTGGTTTTCATATCGGGCGAAAACTAAACCATGAAAATTCTGAAGCAATCCGCAAAACGTACTACGAGATTTAAAGAGAGCGTGTATGCAGCGGTTCGAGGCATTCCGCCTGGATTCGTCACGACCTATGGATCGCTAGCCGCCCTACTCGAATGCGGTTCGTCGCAGGCGATCGGTCAGGCTTTGAGAAAAAACCCATTTGCTCCTGAAGTGCCATGCCACAGGGTTGTAAAGAAAGACGGCTCGCTTGGAGGATTTTTTGGCGACAGCACAGACCATGGCCAGATGAGGAAACGCAGCATTCTCGAGGGAGAGGGTATTGTTTTTGATTCTTCTGGCAGGATTCCAGAGAGGTTTATTCTGCGAACAATGAGGGCAGTGAGTCCGCCTCCTGCTCAAGAGAGCTTCCGACTGATCCTCGCTGGCGGCGGGCAATCAGGGCGCGAAGCTTCTCTAAGGGAACACTGAGAAAACGGGCCTCGGCATCAGCCATGCCATCCACGAGATCTAGGAGGATATCTCCATCGCGCCAGGCATCCCTCAAGATGTGGCTTTTGGTGAGGGGCATCGTGTTGCAGCGGGTGCGCGGAATGATGTAGTCCAAATCCTCGATCAAAAGCGAAACCTGTTGCTGAGTCAGTAGCACGAGCACCTCCCGAGGTTGTTCGAAAAACTGGGCATTTGCATACAGCGTAGGCGTCCCGTGGTTTGAGATCAAGAATGTGAAATATCTTGCCGCAATCGGCATTGGGAAACGAAATTGTAGGCAGATGACATCAGATCCTTTTTTGCAAACCGCCCTCGACGCAGCCCAAGCCTCAGGCGGATTCCTCCGCGCCAACTTCGGACAACCTCTCACAGTTGATGAAAACCTCGCCCACGACATCAAGCTGGAACTTGACAAACGCGCGCAGGCCCTCATTGAGTCGATCATTCTCGACCGACACCCCGGCCACGCGATTTATGGAGAGGAAGGCCTCACAGGCGACCAATCGAGCGAATACCAGTGGATCATCGACCCCATTGACGGTACTGTGAATTTTTTCTACTCGATCCCGCACTTTGCCGTAAGCATCGCCCTCCGGCGCGCTGGCAAAATTATCGTCGGAGTCATATACGACCCGATGCGTGACGAGATGTGGTCTGTCAAAGAAGGCCACCCAGCGATGCTGAATGGCCAACCGATATGCGTCAGTTCCCGCACCGATATCAGCGAGTGCACGGTCTCCGTGGGAGTTTCCAAGTCCATCAATACAATTAACCGTGGGATTCCTCTTTTTGAAAAAATGCTCCGCAGCGTGAAGAAGTGCCGGATGATGGGCAGCGCATCGCTCGATATCGCTTATGTGGCCTGTGGTCGTCTCGATGCCTACATTGAAGGCATGATCAGCCTCTGGGATGTGGCAGCAGGACTTCTCCTTGTGGAACAAGCGGGTGGAAAGGTGGAACTCAAGCCCCACGAGTCCCAGCTCGAAAAATACTCCATCGTCGCCACCAGCGGCAAAGTAACCCTTCCGCTCGAATGATCGCCACCGGCATAGGTTACGATGTTCACCGCTTGGTCGCCGACAGACCCTTGGTTCTTGGCGGGGTTGAAATCCCTCACCCTCTCGGGCTCGACGGGCACTCGGACGCCGATGTGCTGTGCCATGCGATTGCCGATGCCGTTCTTGGCGCAGCCGGAGAACCTGATATCGGCCATCTTTTTCCCAACACAGACCCGACAATTCGCGGAATAAGCAGCTTGGAAATCCTACGCCGCGTGAGTTCTATTTTAGACAAGAAATCCATACAACTCCACAATATCGACGCCACCCTTATTGCCGAGGAACCCCGCATTGCTCCATACCTCACAGAAATGAAAAACCGCGTCGGCGCCGCGTTGGGGCTTATTCCGGCACGAGTTGGCATCAAGGCGACCACAAATGAATCGATGGGATTCCTCGGCCGTGGCGAAGGCATGGCCGCGCTGGCCACGGCCTGCGTGAATTTGCCGGAATAGGCTTTAAACGCGGGGCGACTCGTGAATCAAATCGTTCAAGCTCACCCCCGGCCCCATAGCTAGTCTAGGAAGGAATAGTGGAGAGGGCGTGTGACCAAGTTCAAAAGTTCCGCCTCCATAGAGGAAAGCGACATCGTATCCAGCCCGCTTTATCATAAAGTTCGTTGAGGCATCTTCGACTCCGGAATCGCCATAAGGAAAAGCAAACATACGCGAATCTTTGCCGAGGTTTTTGCGAAGAGCCTCTTTGGAGAATTCAAGTTCTTGCTGGATTTCAACTAAGCTCAAAGAGGAAAAGGCACGATGCGAGCAGCCGTGTGACTCTACGGAAATGCCCGCCTCCTCAAGAGCAGCAAGTGTATTCCAATCCGCAATGCGCTCCTGTGGCTCCACACCATGGTCGAATAAATTTAAGCTTCCTATGAACTGCGTCGGAGCAAAGACCACGGCGGGAGCGGAAAAGCTCTTAAGAATTGGCAGAGCATTTTTTAAAAGCGATTCATAGGCATCGTCAAAGGTGATTAGAACACTCTTTTCAGGAAGAACGCTATTTCCATTCAGTCCGTCCAAAAAAGCCTCTGCCGACAGGAATCGCCACCCCCTTTTTTGAAACCACTCAAGTTGTGAAAAAAACTCGTCTGTGCCGACGTAATTCCAAGTCAGCCAGCCATCCAACGGAGGTTTTCCAATTTTATGATATGAGAGGGTCGCAACGACAGAAGACACAAGAAAGCTAGAAGAACATGTTTCGTCCGATTTGAAAATACATCTCGCAGGAAAGGCGATTTTTTTTATATTTTTTCTAAAAACGTTACGTGGTATAATTTTCTCGTCACGAAATCTCGTGATTGAAAACCTGAAAGGGACGGTCATAGTCGTTAATTACTTTAATGCAAAAGCTTTTGCTGATCGCTTCGACTCTTATCTTATTGTGCAACTTAGCTTACACGCTCTATCGTCTGGGCTCTGGGCGAGTGCGTCCCGGCCGCAGTAATCTTGGAGCTCTCGGCGCGGCGTTTATTTTACTATCCGCTGATCTGTGGCTGCGGGGGCAGGTGCAGCGTTCCTGTCCGATCAACTCTCTTTTCGATGTCATGATCTTCATGGCTTGGTCCACCACTCTCATCTACCTGCTGGTCGGATCGGCCTATAGGCTGTCGCTTTTAGGAGCTTTCACGACGCCTTTGGTTTTGCTTCTACTACTCACAGCTGAGTTTGCCCCGATTGACCGCTCCCCAAGCATTCGTGCAATGCGTGAGCCTTGGATTGAGTTTCATGCATCGCTCTCCCTCATAGCCTATGGAGCCTTCGCTTTGGCTGGTCTGGCTGGCGCGATGTATCTCCTTCAAGACCGCCAGCTGAAGAAACGCAAAGGCGGCATGCTTCTCTACAATTTGCCTCCTATTACGGATCTTGGCGTTGCGAACACCAGGCTCATATGCCTTGGCTTGATCCTCCTGACCATCGCTTTTGCGGCGGGATTTCTTAGCGGCATGCAGGTGAATACCATCAAATTCTGGACCTCTGCCACCATATGGCTCGCCTACGCTCTCATAATCGTGCTGCGACAAGTCCACACGCTGGCTCCACGACGAACGGCGACATTATCCCTAGCCGCACTGGTATTTATTCTTATAACGCTTCCAACCATCCAGCATTTCTCCACACCGAAATGACGATCCTCTGCGCTGGCATCAACCATCGAGACGCGGCACTCGAAATCCGCGAACGGTTCGCCATTGGAAACCACGAATTAAAGGAAACGCTCAATAATCTGCAAGCTATTGAAGGGCTCTCAGGGGCGGTTGTCGTATCTACCTGCAATCGCGTTGAACTCTACGCGTCTAGCATCAATCCGACGCCGGTCATGGATGCCATACGCCGTTTTTTAAAATCTCGCACCAGCGGTTTGGAAGCACCTTTTTACACAGAGGATTCACTCCCGAGCGTTAAGCATCTCTTTCGAGTAGCCAGCGGATTGGATTCCATGGTTGTGGGTGAAACCGAAATCCTCGGCCAGCTCAAGCAAGCATACAGTGCAGCTGCCCAACACGGCGCGACGAATACACACCTCAACAAACTTTTCCAGCACGCCTTCCGGGTGGCAAAACAGGTTCGCACAGAGACGAGCATCACTCGCGGCGCGACCTCCGTGGGATCCGTCGCCGTCGATCTCGCAGGGAAAATTTTTGGCGATCTCGGTGGACGCAAGGTCATGATCCTCGGAGCTGGCGACACAAGCGAACGAGTCGCCCGCAGCCTTGTTACCCGGGGCGTTCGCACAGTCATCGTGGCAAACCGCACATTCGACCGCGCCGGCGCCTTGGCGGATCAGATCGGCGGATTGGCCGTTCATTTTGAGCACTGGCATACCGCTTTCGACGAGGTGGACATTCTGATCTGCTCCACTGCGGCCCCCCACCCTATCGTGACCCGTGAAAAGCTGGAACCTATCCTCCGCCGCCACAGCGAGCGGCCCCTTTTCATCATCGATCTGGCCGTGCCGCGCGATGTGGAGGCTTCCGTGAACGAACTCGAAAATGTCTATCTCTACGACATCGACTCCATCGAAGAAATCGCCCGCCAATCACTGAACATCCGCCAGGCCGAAATTGCGCGCTGCGAGGTGCTCATCGACACGCATGTGGCGAATTTCATGCATTGGATGCGCAACCACCCTAATCCATCCCGTTGAAAAAAATCATTCTCGGCACCCGAGGGAGCGAGCTTGCTCTCGTTCAAACACGCGAAACGGCCATCCGCCTGTGTCAGGCGCACCCTCAGTTGCTGGTCGAGCAGAAGATCATCAAGACCACAGGCGACAAGCGACTCGATGTCAGCCTGAGCGCCCCTGGATCGCTGGAGAAGGGACTTTTTACCAAGGAACTCGAAGAGGCTCTGCTTCGCGGCGAAATCCACGCCGCCGTCCACAGCTTGAAAGACCTTCCGACCGAACTCCCGCCAAAGCTTGCCGTAGGAGCCATCCTTGAGCGCGAGGACGACTCAGACTGCCTGGCCTCGAAACACGATGGTGGCTGGCAGGGATTGCCACAGAGCGCCGTCGTCGCCACTTCCAGCCTGCGCCGTAAAAACCAACTCCTCCTACTCCGCCCCGACCTACAGACAGCGGAAATACGAGGCAACATGGGAACACGCCTCCGCAAACTAATTGAAAGCGAGTCGCTCGACGGGCTCATTCTGGCCAAGGCCGCAATCAATCGCCTCGGCGAAGAGCTCATTCCTGAAGGAATCCAAGTGACCGTTATCGAAGAAATGCTCCCCGCCCCCGGCCAAGGTGCCATCGGCATCGAATGTCTCGAAGATGACGCCGACACACTCCGCATTCTTTCAGCCATCCACCACGACGACACCGCCCGCTGCGTTAATGCCGAGCGGGATTTTTTAAAGAACATCGGCGGCGGATGCAGCCTCCCACTCGGCGCAAGAGCTACCATCCAAGACGGCAAAGTCCACCTGCGCGCCGCACTTTTTCAAAATGGCGGAGTCGAATGGCTCACGCCTTGATCAGCCAATAAAACCCAACCACAAAACCATGCCCTGCCTCGACTATCCACTCGCTCAACTCCAAACCTACACAGGCACGAACCCGCGACCTGCAGATTTTGATGACTACTGGAGCCGCGCGCTTGCGGAGTTGGATTCCATCGATCCCAAGGCCGAACTGAAACCCTCCGATGCGCTTCAAGCACGCAACAGCGAGATTTTCGGCCTCACCTTCACCAGCGTCGGCGGCGCGAGAATCTACGCGAAATATGTCCGCCCAAAGAATTCCGCCGCCCCGCATCCGGCGATTCTGGAATTTCATGGTTATACTGGCAACAGCGGCGATTGGGCCGATAAACTCCGCTTCTCTGGCGAAGGAGTCGCCGTCGCAGCCATGGACTGCCGTGGGCAAGGTGGGCGAAGCCAAGATCCCGGCGGAACAACAGGCAACACCCACCACGGACACATCATTCGCGGTCTTTCCGATGGCCCTGAAAAACTCCTCTTCCGCAGCATCTTTCTCGACACCGTTCAACTAGCCCGCGTCGTCGCATCGTTTGAAGAAGTCGATGCAAATCGGCTCGCTACGAATGGCAGCTCCCAAGGCGGCGCGCTCTCCATCGCCTGCGCCGCGCTGGAGCCTCGCATCAAACGCTGCGTTTCAGTCTACCCCTTCCTCTCCGACTACCGCCGCGTTTGGGACATGGATTTGTGTAAGGACGCGTATGCCGAACTGAAGAGCTACATGCGACAATTCGACCCGCTTTCCCAAGAACGCGAAAAGATTTTCCAAACCCTCGGCTACATCGATGTCCACCATCTCGCTCCACGCATAGAAGGCGAAGTCATCATGGCCATGACCCTGCAGGACGCCATCTGCCCGCCGTCCACACAATTCGCCGTGTTCAACAACATCCGCTCAAAGAAAACCCCTTTCATCTATAAGGATTTCGGACATGAAGGACTCCCGCGTTTCGCGGATTCGGTGTTCGATTTCCTGACATTCGCGAGTTGATTCCCGACTACTTCGGCGCAAGCGCGGCTTCGTTGATGGCATCGAGCAGGAGGCGAAGGGTTCCGAAGTCCCGTTTGTGGGGCACGAGGACGATGCGGGGCATGTGGTGGAGATGGTGGTCGTCGGTTTCTTCTTCGAGGGCGGATGTTTGATCGATGCTGCCTGAGGCAAGGACGCGGTCGAAGCGGGTGTTGAGGTCGGCAATGGCTTCCTCGCTGAGCGCATGGTTGATGCGAATGACCATTTTTTCGCGCACCCAGCGGTAGGAATGGAAATTCCGGTAGAAGTCCGAGATTTGCTTCACGGCGTCATCCACATCGTAGGTGAAGTGGATGAGGTGGAAATCGGTCTCTGAGACAAGGCCGTTGGCCAGGAGGTCGTTCGTGATGAATCGGCGCCAAGTTTCCCAATAGTGACCGTTTGGACGGTCCACCATTACGATGGGCACGATGGGCATTTTTCCTGTTTGCATGAGGGTGAGAATTTCAAAGCCCTCGTCGTGTGTTCCAAATCCGCCTGGGAACATGGCAAAGGCACTGGTCTCCTTGGCGAAGTTCAGTTTGCGGGTGAAAAAATAATTGAAGTCGATGAGCTTCGGGTCGCCGTGGATGGTTGGGTTCGCGGCCTGCTCGAAGGGAAGGCGGATATTGAGTCCGAAACTCTTCTCGGCACCTGCTCCAGCTTGGGCGGCGCCCATGATGCCATCGCCACCGCCTGTGATGAGCATGTAACCGGATTCGACAATTTTTTTTCCGAATGCGAGGGCTTGCGCATACTCTGGCTGGGTGGGCTTGGTGCGGGCGCTGCCGAAGACGGCTACCTTGCGGATACGGTTGTAGCGGGCGAAGACGCGGGCTGCAGTGCGCATTTCGCGCAGAGCGCGGCTCATGAGCTTGAGTTCGGCTATGGTGGCGTGATCCCTGCCAAACCCGAGCGCCGTGTCGATCATCTGCTCGATGTATCGGGTGGCCTTGCCTTCGGCGACTTCAGCTGTGAGGGAGTGAATGCGGGGGTCGGTTTCTTTTTCTTTCATGAACGGAGTGGAATTAGATTATGCTCAAGACGACTTAGGGCAAACGCAAAGCGAGTTTCCAATAATGACTGCCACAAACCATCCCCAATCATCGAAACGATTCCGCTCGTTTCGCGGGATGGCGCTTGCGTGCTTGCTGGCGGCGGCTCTCCCAGCGAGCGCGGTCGAGCTTTCGATTCCTGCCGGAGGAACTTTTGATCCCTTCCTCCTTGCGTTGAAGCCCGGTGTGCAAATGAGTCCCCTCCCCGCATGGATGGAGCACCCAGCATCTATCCTGCCAGAAGCGGGTCGGGTAGAAATTCCGGTTGCTCCGCTTTGGAAGGAGTCCAGCGTGGAGATGTATGCCGTCACGGTGGTCTTCGAAGACTCAGGGGATGGAGGCCCTGCGCTGGAATGGAAACACGGCGAGGAGAAATCAACCATATCGAACGGACTCGGCGAGATTGGGAATCCTGTGGGATTGAATTCGCGCACTGTCTTGCTGCCGCAGTCGCTCACGAAAGATGGTGGCGCACTGGTGATTTCCTATGTTGGAAAGTTCGAGTCTTTGCTGAGCCTTGCGGTGAGACCTGCCAGGCTTGATGAGACTGCTGTGCTTGGTGGGAGGCGCACAGCGGCCTTGATCGATGATTCCTTTCAAGTCTATGACGACCGTGAGGTTAGCGGAGCCCGGCCAGTGCCACTGGCTGGAGATGTGAGGGTCGGCACGATTGTCGAAGCCGAATTGTCCTCCGCAGTCGAACCACTCAATCAAGCCCTCGAATTTGTGGCACCGATTGAAGGAAATGTGGAAGGCGCGGTGATTCATCTAGAAGCACTGGGTCTCGACCCGGAGGCAGAGCTTCGCGTGTCAATTAATGCAACACCAGCGGGCCAAATTTCCTTCCCATCCTTTGCGCTGGACGATCCTTCCCTGGTCACGGACTGGAATGGCCGCTTGTTGCTTGCCGGTTGGCGCAAGGGCTCGCTCTTCGTTTCTGCCCGCCATTTCAAGCAGGGGGAAAACACAATCACCATCGACCTGAAGCGATCTCCAGGCGAGACTGGGCGGGAGGTTTTCCTGAGAAACACCTCACTTCACCTCCGATTCACACCGCCCCCATTTTCGCCAAACTCCGATCCGTCGCCTGCTGGCAATCCAACCGAGGTTAGCTTGAAAGACGCGCCCCCAGCTGTGGATTTTCAGGCCATGGACCCGATTCTGCCCTGGGAAGACGGATCAGAAAATTAATCAAAGCGTGTCATGGCTAACCGAGAGGGTCACTCATCTACTGGGATGCTGGGATTCCATTTGAGCCACTCGGGGCGGGGTTCGTGGCTAAGCTCAAAAGAATCTCCGCTCTTGGCTTCGGCTCCCATCGTGCTGTTGTCGGGCGTGGCAAAGGCGATGCGTCCATCCGGAGCCATGATCGATTCGGTTTGGATGCGGAACTGCAGGAAGCCCAACGAAGCTTTGAGACCGCTTGAATCCCAAAACCTTGAATTGGCCCGCACGAGATGGCGATATCTTTTCTCCACTACGACCGTAAGCATGATCTGGCGACCATCGGATGAAAGCGACTTGGCGGTGACGCGACCCACATTGATACCTCTGTAATAGACAGAAGCTCCAGCATTGATAGGGGTGGAATCGGAAAGGAGCTTCAGCGTAAGGCCACTTTGGAGGATTTCTTCGGCATCGATGGTCGAGCGCCCAGTGAAGGATTCCGCGAGTTTCTTCGAAGAGCCGGGTGTGCACTCGATGTAAACACCGCTGATGAGGGTTTCTAGGCCGGTGATGCCTTGAAGGGAAATATTCGGGCGGACGATAGAAAAGAACGAATCCTCCCGGCGCAGGAATTCATAGCCTTGGTTGAGGCGGGCCGTAACGATGACGCGACCCTCAGCTGTTTCCACGCTCTCAACCAAGCCGACAGGAATGCCGAGGTAACGGAGTTCTGTGCGCCCCGGAGCGAGCCCCCGCCCGTTGATGAAGCGGATTTTAATTGGAGCCGAGAGTGCTCTGGCATTCGCCTCGTCCTCGTAGAGCGAGAAGTTGGTATTCTGCGAAGCCGTCTTGGTTCTGGGTGTGAAAGTGTCGAACGCCACCGCACCTTGCATGAGGCCTTGAAGACCATTGACATCAAACTGCAAGAAACCGGGCCCCGCTTTGATCGAGGTCGCCGGAACGCGCCAGAAGCGGGCGTCGGCATCCAGCGCATTGCGAAACTCCGGGCGAATCACTCCGTGGAGGACGGGCTTTTCGCTGGCATCGAGTTTCTTTTCCAGAATCGAGCCAACAACGACTCCTTTGTAGAGAACCGGGCTCCCCTTGCCCATCGGCGGGAGGTTTTCAGCGGACAGTGTGAATGCGAGACCTTGGCGTTCGGCTTGCATGCGCTCCCACTCCTCGTTGGTCACAGAGCGGCCTGCGAAGAGGTCGGTATGTGTGCCCCCGGTGCCGGGAGCGAGTTCGATGTAGACTCCGGTAACGAGCGTATCGAGGCCGGTCACACCTTGAAGGGAAACATGTGGGCGCACGAGGGTGAAGGTGGTGGCGGTGTCGGCGAGATGCTCGTATTCCGGGATGAGTCGAACCGCTGCGAGAATGAGTCCGTTGGATGGACTGGGCTGGATGGATTCCACAAGGCCGATTGGCTGACCGAGGTAGCAAACTTTGGTTTCGCCGGGCGCGATGCCCCGGGCATTGTCGAAGCTCACCGTCAAGAGACGCCCTGCGCTCCGTGCGGCAAATTCAGACGAGGACAACTCGAGCAATGCGTCATTGGAGATTTCCATTCCATTCCTGTCGAAGTGATCAAAAGCCAGTGCGCCCTGCACCAAGGCATCAACTCCCTCCACATCGAGCTTCAATCCATGTTGACCGAATTTCATGGATGTCGCAGGCAATCGCCAGAACCTCGAGGTCGTGCGCAGAGTGCCGCGATAGGCTTGCTCGATCATCACGCGAAGCTCAGGCATGCCGTTTTCATCAATGAGTTTTTCACGAACGAGTCCGACTTTGACTCCCCGGTGGTAGACGGGGGTGCCTCTATTCAAGAAGGGAATCTGGGCGCCCTTGAGTCGAACGGTGAAGGCACCCGGCAGAAGCGGCATGAGCGGCGGCTCGGGGAGTCCCACAAAACGGGTTGCAGGATCGCCGCCCGGGTTGCGGGCGCGGATCGAATTGCCTTGGATGATTGATTCCAAGCCGGTGAGTTCCGCCATGGTGATCACAGGTTTTTCCACCCAGAAGTCGGTCTCCTGACTTGCAAGACCTGCGGCAAACTCCTTCAGACGGACCTTCACCAAAACCTTGTTGAGATTTTTATCGAGTTCCACCGCAGTGACCATGCCGGCATCCACGCCGCGATAGACAAGGGGAGTTTTGCCAGCCTGAATGCCCGGCACCTCATCGAATGTGATTTCGATTTCCGGCCCCATCGACTTGTAGTCGGTCCAAAGAAACCAGGCGGTGGCTGCTGCGGCGATGATCGGAAAAATCAAAACCCAGGCAACGCTGCGTTTGCGGGAGTCGCTAACGACTCCATGATCTTGCTGTTGGTGTTGATTGGTCATTGGGATTTCGGCAATGGCTGCTGCCAGATCATGTGAGTTTTATAGACATCTGCTGCGTAGAGCGTGCAAATAATCATCGCCGCGAAAAAAAGTGCGCCAACCTCTGATTGGACGCTGGCTAGAATTCCAAGCTGGCCGACGGCGACGAGAATTGAAAGCAGGAACAAATCGACCATCGCCCATGTGCCTATGCGCGTCAGGAATGCGTGAACTTTCATGCGACGGAGTTGGGAGATGTCTGATCCGTGCAAGTTTAGCAGCCAGGAAAGCGATACAAGCTTCACCACAGGAACCACCACGCTTGCCAGAAAAACCACAGCAGCCACGGGAACAAGTCCAGTGTCATAAAGTTCCACAACCCCGCCCATAACTGTGAGTGATTCAACTTGTCCAGTGATCGTGATTGTCATAACCGGCAAAAAATTGGCTGGGATGTAGAGAATAATCGCAGCGGCTGTAAGGGCCTTTGACAATTCGTAGCGGAGCTGGTCTGTCATTTCGCGCCCTCCACATAAAGCTCGGCGCACTTCCTGTCGAAAAACTGAATGGCCAGCATGGTGAGGACGGCAGTGGCGAGAATCCAGAGGGAGCCGGGCTCCCAGCTCACAGTGCCGAGTGTACGGAGTTTCACAACGGAGACCATGCAGGCGATGGCGAAGACAGGCAGGAGGTTCCAAGGTTCGAGCGCCTCTGTCAGTCGGAACGCCGCTCCCATGAGAGGAAGGCGCATCTGGAGAGTCCAACAGGCGGAAACATACGAGACGGAAAGCAGGTAAAACACCGGCGCTAAAATGGCAGAGAAAAAAACAATTGCCCCGAGGGGTTGGAAGCCCTGCATCCACAAACCCTTGACACCTGTAATAATGAGATTTGCCTGATAATTACCTGCTACGCTGAAAATGAGAATCGGATTCAAATTTGCCGGAATGAGTGTGATCAAGGCAGACATGGCAAAAGCCCAGGCGGCTATCATTGTGCGCCCGGGTTCTGAGGACTTGACCTGCTCGCCACAGCGTCCACAGCAAAGGTATTCATGGGTTCTCAATGGCCGGTCGAGCAAAGAGGCATGGCAGCGGGGACAGTGAATCCAGCGCTGGTCTGAAGGCGGGACTGGTGAATTGGTCGCGGACATATTTAAGGAACGAATGATCGCTCCGGTCAGGCTGCGAGGTTCATTTGCCGGGTTGGCGGGGAACAATGGCGAGAAAATTCCGAACGCGGGCGATTTCTGCCATTGAGATGACATCTCCCGCCCACATGCCGCTGGAACTGCCGCCATCAAGATTGATTGCGATTTTTGGCTTCCATGTATCTAGAATCGAAGGAACCGTGAGGATACGGGCGGCGTCGGCCAGTGTGACAGACGAGATGTAGATGAGGGCGGTTTCGCCGCGAGTTCCCTTTGCCACGACAGTCCGGCGAGCAATGCGCTCGTCATTCAGACCAGAAACCAACTGGTCATCCTCAACGAGCATCGGACCACATTGAAGCGCCTGAAGCAGTTGCGATTTGCTGGAATCGTATTCCTCAGAGCGAAGGATAGAGATATGACCATCCGGCTTCACACCAACAAGTCCGCTGAGGAGCTTTGCTTTCTCAAAGCCATTGATTGTCTTGCCATCGGAGATCATGAGGCCTACTGGACGGTAGTCTTTATGGAAATAGCCACCGTTGACGCCGGCCACCACTTTGGCATTGTTTAGAGTGTTGGCGAGGGTCGCATTTCCAGGAGAGGGACTGTCGATTACACGAAGGGTGTGGTTTTTGTCATTGAAGCAAAGTGCTGTAACCCGCGCGGTCTGGTTGCCGTTCACACAGCGGGTTTCGATGACCTCCACGCCAGGAACAGGTTCTCCGAGACCGGTTGCCGAAACGATACTCCACTCCGCACCCGCCGAAAGAATCGTGGCGAGGAGGGCGACCTGAGCGATCAGGAACGCCCTCCACCTGCAACAACTACGAATTCTCGGAGCGACTGAATTCATGCTGAAACAGGGGGTCGGGTAGAGCATTCGGATATTCAATGTTACTCGTCTTTTGCAGAGCTGAGGCGTGTGAGAACGCTCAAATCCTCAAGTGTCGTCGTGTCGCCGGTGATCTGAACGCCAGCGGCGATTTGTTTTAAGAGACGGCGCATGATTTTTCCGCTGCGGGTTTTCGGCAGGGACTCGGTGAAACGAATTTCATCCGGTTTGGCAATGGGGCCAATGACTTGTCCAACGTGGTTACGGATTTCTGCCGAGAGTTGCTTCGATGCAGCATGGCCTTCGCGGAGGGTAACGAAAGCCACAACGCCTTGACCTTTTATCTCATCAGGACGACCAACGACTGCTGCTTCAGCAACTGATGGATGCCCGACCAAGGCGCTTTCGACCTCGGCGGTCCCGAGTCGGTGACCTGCGACATTCAGTACATCATCGATACGACCAACGATCCAGAAATAGCCATCCTTATCGCGGCGGGCGCCATCGCCAGTGAAGTAGACACCTTTGACTTCGCTCCAATACTGTTTTTTGTAGCGGGGCTTGTCTCCGTAGATTGTCCGAAGCATGGCTGGCCAAGGTTTGCGTATGACAAGTTTTCCGCCTTCGCCATGCGCGACTTCTTTGCCGTCGTCGTCGACAATGGCAGCATCTACGCCGAAGAATGGAAGTGTGGCTGTGCCTGGTTTCAGCGGTGTTGCGCCTGGCAGGGGTGAAATCAGAATCATGCCAGTCTCCGTCTGCCACCAGGTGTCAACAATTGGACAGCGCTCGGCGCCTATGTGCTTGTGATACCACATCCAAGCTTCGGGGTTGATGGGTTCGCCCACGCTGCCGAGAAGTCGGAGGGACGAGAGATCATGTTTCTTTGGCCACTCGTCGCCCCACTTC